>CAJPFZ010000194.1 GCA_905339355.1 Burkholderiaceae bacterium | reverse complement strand
GGCGTGCCATCTCGGCGCCGATGCCGTCCGAGGCACCGGTGATCACGATCACGTTCATGGACATCCCGTCAGAAGCAGTTCCAGATCTGGTTGGCGAGTGTCACCGCGACATCGGGCCGCAAATAGGCGGCAAACACCAGCAGCAACGCGACCGCGGCGCCGGCCCAGGCCAGGACACGCACTCGAGCGGGCTTCATGATCGCATCCCCTTGCAGGCGCTCAAGCCGCCGCGGGCGCCGCCCGCACGATGGCCGACTCCTTGACCGGCAGGTTGGCAATCGCGGCGAACACGCCGAGCGCCACCGCGATCCACCAGACGACGTTGTAGCTGCCGGTCGTGTCGTACAGCTTGCCGCCCAGCCACACGCCAAGGAAGCTGCCGATCTGGTGGCTGAAGAAGACGAAACCGCCCAGCATCGACAGGTACTGCACGCCGAAGATCTGCGCGACGACCGCATTGGTCGGCGGCACGGTCGACAGCCACAGCACGCCCATCACCGCCGAGAACACGTAGACGCTCATCGGCGTGAGCGGCACGCTGAGAAAGATGACGATCGCGATCGAGCGCAGCGTGTAGATCGACGACAGGATGTAGCGCTTGGGCAACCGCTGGCCGAGCGAGCCCGCGGCGTAGGTGCCGATCACGTTGAACAGCCCGATCAGCGCGAGTGCCATCGTGGCCACATCGGGCGACAGGCCGTGGTCCTTGAGGTAGCTCGGCATGTGCACGCCGATGAACACGACCTGGAATCCGCAGACGAAGTAGCCGGCCATCAGCCAGCGAAAACTCGGGTAGTTGAAGGCCTCGTGCAGCGCCTGCGTGATGCTCTGGTGCACGCCCGAGGGCTTCTGGTAGGCCGGCTCCTTGAGGCCGATCGCGAGCGGAATGATGGCGAGCGACAGGCACCCGAGGATGAACAGCGCCGACTGCCAGCCGAAGTCGCCGATCAGCCAGTTCTCCACCGGCACCATCAGGAACTGGCCGAAGGAGCCTGCGGCTGCGGCCACGCCCATCGCCCAGCTCCGTTTGTCGGCCGCCACGTTGCGGCCGATGACGCCGTAGACGACGGCGTACGTGGTGCCCGCCTGCGCCATGCCCAGCAGCAGGCCGGCGCTGCCGGTGAAGGCGAGGCCGGAAGTGGCGAGGCCCATCAGCACGAGACCCATCGCGTAGAGCACGCTGCCGGCGATCAGCACCTTGAACGCGCCGAATCGGTCGGCCAGCCCGCCCGCGATCGGCCCGGCCGCGCCCCAGGCGAGGTTCTGGATCGCGATCGCGAACGCGAAGGTCTCGCGCGACCAGCCGCGGTCCATGGTGATCGGCTGCAGCCACAGGCCGAAGCCGTGGCGTATGCCCATCGACAACGTGACGATGGCGGCGCCGCAGAGCAGCACCTGGGTCATGGACAGCTTGGGAGCGGCGGCGGAAGAGCTCATCGCGTGACTGTAGTCAATCGGCGAGCAGTCTGCTGGCGGCGGGCAAAGCCGCTGCAAGGGCCCCGCCTAGAATCCGCCGCCATGGCGACCAAGCAATCTCAGAGCCCCGGTGCATATGGCGAAGCCTCGATCCGCGTCTTGAAGGGTCTGGAGCCCGTCAAGCAGCGGCCGGGCATGTACACCCGCACGGACAACCCGCTGCACGTCATCCAGGAAGTCATCGACAACGCGGCCGACGAGGCGCTGGCGGGTCACGGCAAGCGCATCGACGTGACGGTTCACAGCGACGGATCGGTGAGCGTGCAGGACGACGGGCGCGGCATTCCCTTCGGCCTGCATCCCGAAGAGAAGGTGCCGGTGGTCGAGATCGTGTTCACGCGGCTGCACGCCGGCGGCAAGTTCGACAAGGGCGCGGGCGGCGCCTACAGCTTCTCGGGTGGCCTGCACGGCGTGGGCGTGAGCGTGACGAATGCGCTGGCCAAGCGGCTCGAAGTGACCGTGTGGCGCGACGGCCAGGTGGCGGAGATCGTGTTCGCGGGCGGCGACGTCGTCGAGCCGCTGAAAGTTCGGCGTGCCTCGGCAGGCGATCGAAAGAACGGCACCACGGTGCGCGCATGGCCCGATCCGAAGTACTTCGAAAGCGCTGAGCTCGGCAAGGCTGAACTCACGCACCTGCTGCGCAGCAAGGCCGTGCTGATGCCCGGCGTGACGGTCACGCTGAAGAACGAAAAGAGCGGCGACACCCAGAGCTGGACCTACAAGGGTGGCCTGCGCGACTACCTGATGCAGACGCTCACCGCCGACCCTGTGATCCCGCTGTTCGAAGGCGAGCACTACGCAGATCGCAGCGAGACCGAGAACTTCGCCGAAGGCGAGGGCGCCGCCTGGTGCGTGGCCTTCACCGAAGAGGGCGCACCGGTGCGCGAGAGCTACGTCAACCTGATTCCCACGGTGGCTGGCGGCACGCACGAGTCGGGCTTGAAGGACGGCCTGTTCGGCGCCGTCAAGGGGTTCATCGACCTGCACAGCCTGCTGCCCAAGGGCGTGAAGCTGATGCCCGAGGACGTGTTCTCGCGCGCCAACTTCGTGCTGAGCGCGAAGGTGCTCGACCCGCAGTTCCAGGGCCAGATCAAGGAGCGGCTGAACAGCCGCGATGCGCTGCGGCTCGTCTCCACCTACGTCAAGCCGGCGCTGGAGCTGTGGCTCAACCAGCACGTGGACCTCGGCAGGAAGCTCGCCGAGCTCGTCATCAAGCAAGCGCAGACACGCCAGCGCGCGAGCCAGAAGGTCGAGAAGCGCAAGGGCTCGGGCGTGGCCGTGCTGCCCGGCAAACTGACCGACTGCGAAAGCCGCGACCTGACACTCAACGAGCTGTTCCTGGTCGAGGGCGATTCGGCCGGCGGCAGCGCGAAGATGGGCCGCGACAAGGAGACGCAGGCGATCCTGCCGCTGCGCGGCAAGGTGCTCAACGCGTGGGAGGTCGAGCGCGATCGTCTCTTCGCCAACAACGAGATCCATGACATCGCGGTGGCGATCGGCGTCGATCCGCACGGGCAGAACGACACGCCCGATCTCTCGGGCCTGCGCTACGGCAAGATCTGCATCCTCTCCGACGCCGACGTCGACGGCTCGCACATCCAGGTACTTCTGCTGACGCTGTTCTTCCGCCACTTCCCGAAGCTGATCGAGGGCGGCAACATCTTCGTCGCCAAGCCGCCGCTGTTCCGCGTCGACGCGCCCGCACGCGGCAAGAAGCCCGCCGCCAAGATCTACGCGCTCGACGAGGGCGAACTCACCGCCACGCTCGACAAGCTGCGCAAGGAAGGCGCGCGCGAGGGCTCGTGGGCGATCAGCCGCTTCAAGGGCCTGGGCGAGATGAACGCCGAGCAGCTGTGGGACACGACGCTGAACCCCGAGACGCGGCGCCTGCTGTCAGTCGGGTTCGGCGAGCTCGACTTCGCCGGCACCACCGACTCGCTCACCAAGCTGATGGGCAAGGGCGAAGCGCAGGCTCGGCGCGAGCTGATGGAGCTGCACGGGGATGCGGTGGAGGTGGACGTGTGAACTCGCCGTGGCGCGTACGATGGTGATCTCGTCCCGCGCCAAGGACCGAATCATGCCAACGCCACCTAAACCCGCCCCCTCGGCCACTGCCAAACGAACGCCGAAGAAGGCTGCCGATCTTGGCGCCGCGCCTTTCCTGCGCTTCTACCACTCGCAGAAACTGCGAGTGCAGACGCTGGAAGTGCTCGAGACCGTCGAGAGCGCCGACAAGGCGAGCGCGCATGCCGGCCGGCTCACCGAGCTTGTCCTCGAGCTGACGAACAGCGGGATGGATCAGTACTTCCTGCAGTCGCTGAAGGCCACGAAAGCGAACTTCGTCGTGCAGCAGTCCGCCGCACTCGGCTTGTCCGGGGTCCAGAAGGTCATGGGCACCGTCATTCGAAACATTCTCGGCCGCATGGACGATCGGCAGTTGCTCTCGGTATGCGGTTCCATTCGTCGGTTCATGGCGTGAGACCGACTCCCCATCTAGTCGGACCTCGCTGCCGCGAATGACGACACGTTCACTGACTTCGCAACTGCTTGGCTTGCTGGGGTGGCTTCTGGCGGCGTTCGCCGCCGCGGCAGTGGGAGCCGTTGCCTCGGTTGATGCGGGCTCGTTCTATGCACAGCTGAGCAAGCCATCCTGGGCGCCGCCAGCATGGGTGTTCGGCCCCGTGTGGTCGGCGCTGTATGCGCTCATGGGCGTTGCCGCCTGGCTCGTGTGGCGCTCGCCCGGTGCAAAGGGAGCTGCGTTCGGCTTGTTCGGTGCGCAGCTTGCGGCCAACGCGCTGTGGTCGTGGTTGTTCTTCGCCTGGCATCGGGGCGCTCTGGCCGCGGTCGAGGTTCTGGTTTTGTGGGCGCTCATCGCGGCCACCGCTGTGGCCTTCGCCCGCACCAGCCGTCTGGCTGCACTGCTGCTGGTGCCCTACCTCCTGTGGGTAGGCTTTGCTTCGATGCTGACGTGGGCGGTGTGGCGGAGCAATCCGGGCCTTCTGTAGCGTACCCAGTCATGCGCAGTCTTGGATATACAATCCAAGCGTATATCCATGCAACTGGAAAGCGACCATGCAAGTTTCGAAGTGGGGCAATAGTCTGGCGGTTCGCCTGCCCGCGAACGTGGTCGAAGTGCTGGGCCTCAAGGAAGGCGACGACATCGAGATCGAAGTGGCCGGAGCGCGGCAGTTCGCTGTGCGACGAGCGGCGGGTGTCGAGAGCGTGCTGCAACGGCTGCGAACCTATCGAGGCCGGCTGCCCGCCGACTTCAAGTTCGACCGCCTCGAAGCGAACGAGCGTGGCTGATGGCATCTCCCGGCAGGGTCGGCGGCGCGCAGCCCTTCGTCGACACGAACGTGCTGCTGTACTTGCTGTCGGCCGACGGGTCGAAGGCCGACCGCGCCGAGGCGCTGCTTGCGCAGGGGGTGGTCGTGGGCGTGCAAGTGTTGAACGAGTTTGCGAATGTCGCGCGGCGCAAGCTCGCCATGCCTTGGGGCGAGGTCCACGAAGTGCTGGGACTCATCCGGAAGCGCTGCGCGGTTCGTCCGTTGACCGTGGCGGTGCACGAGCAGGCCTTGCTGCTGGCGCCGCGCTACGGCCTGTCCTGGCACGACGCGCTGATTGTCGCCGCAGCGCTGGACGCGGGCTGCACGCTGCTGTTCAGCGAGGACATGCACGACGGTCTGGAGATTTCGTCAGCGCTGACGGGATCGAGCGTCGTCTTGCGCAACCCGTTCGCTTCGGCGTGAACCCATGAACCAGGTCTTCCACGGTGTGCGCCTGCGCCCGACCATGCTGTCGGACCTCGTTTTCGTCATCTCGGTCGAGCAGGACGCCGGCAACCGGCCCTTCATCACGCCTTGGGAACGCACTCAGCACGAAGGCGCGGTGCGTTTTCCGGACTTCCGGCATTTCATCGTGGAGGCCGGGTCGGCCTATGAGTCGGTCGGCTTCATCATCCTGCAAGGCTGCCGCAACCAGCACCGCTCGGTGGAGCTCAAGCGCATCGTGCTGCAGGCCAAAGGCCAGGGGATCGGCCGCACCTGCGTGCGGCTGCTGTTGCAGATGGCCTTCCGCGACCTCGGCGCGCACCGCTTCTGGCTCGACGTGAAGTCGCTCAACACCCGCGCGCAGGCGCTGTACCGCAGCGAGGGCTTCGTCGAGGAAGGGCGTCTGCGCGAGAGCGTGCGCACCGAAGACGGCTATGACTCGCTGATCGTGATGTCGATGCTGGAGAGCGAATACCTGGCGCTGCAGGCGGCGCGAGAGGGCGCTGCGTGAAGGCCTTGCGCCGCTTGTTGCTGGTGATCGCGGCGGCATCTCCGTTCGCGGCGCAGGCGCAGCTGTGGGGCTACGTCGATGGCGCCGGGGTGGCGCATATCGCCCGCTCGCAGCTCGACTCGCGCTACCGCCTCGTGCTGGGCGACGCCGCGCCGTCCACGCCGCGCGTACCTGGCAAGACCGATGGCGCCGGGGGACTGCTGACCTGGCTCGAGTTCGCGCCCGAGGTGAAGCGGCTTCAGCCGCTGCTGCGCGAGGCCGCGACGGCGCACGGTGTGGACGTCGAGCTGCTGAAGGCGTTGATCGCGGTCGAGTCGGGTTTCAACCCCAAGGCGGTCTCGCCGCGAGGTGCCGTCGGCCTGATGCAGATCACGCCGGCGACGGCCGACCGGTATGCGACCCACCAGGAAGTGAAGCAGCCTGCAGCCGAGCGATTGCTCGACCCGCGCATCAACGTGTTCACCGGCGCACGCATGCTCGCCGACCTGACACGCCGCTTCGGTCGCATCGACGTGGCGCTCGCGGCGTGGAATGCCGGCGAGGGCACGGTGCGCAAACATGGCGGCGAGATGCCGCCGATCGCCGAGACGCGGGCGCACGTGCACCTCGTGCTCGAACTCTATTGGGCGCTGCTGCAGAACAATCTGCAGCGTGGCGCCCATCAATTGAAGGTCCAGCGGGCCGCGAGCGCCCCTTGAACACAGGCAACGAAGCCAGGACGATGACCCAGACAACGATCGATTTCAACGGCGACAGCGCAGGCGGCGGCGGCGACGAGGGCAATGCCATCACGCTCGCGCACTACGCCGAACGTGCCTACCTCGAATACGCGCTCAGCGTGGTGAAGGGCCGCGCCTTGCCCGATGTGTGCGACGGCCAGAAGCCGGTGCAGCGGCGCATCCTCTACGCGATGGAGCGCATGGGCTTAAGCTTCAGCGGTGCGGGCGGCGCCAAGCCGGTCAAGAGCGCGCGCGTGGTCGGCGACGTGCTCGGCCGCTTTCACCCGCACAGCGACCAGGCCGCGTACGACGCGCTGGTGCGCATGGCGCAGGACTTCTCGCAGCGCTATCCGCTGATCGATGGCCAGGGCAACTTCGGCTCGCGCGACGGCGACGGCGCCGCGGCGATGCGCTACACCGAGGCGCGCCTGGCGCCGATCTCGCGGCTGCTGCTCGACGAGATCGACGAGGGCACGGTCGACTTCGTGCCCAACTACGACGGCTCGACGCAAGAGCCCAGGCAGTTGCCCGCGCGGCTGCCCTTCGTGCTGCTCAACGGCGCAAGCGGTATCGCGGTCGGCCTCGCGACCGAGGTGCCGTCGCACAACCTGCGCGAGATCGCGGCCGCGGCCGTGGCGCTGATCCGTGATGCCAAGCTGAGCGACGAGGAACTCGCCGGCCTGGTGCCTGGCCCCGACTACCCGGGCGGCGGGCAGATCATCAGCAGCGCCGAGGACATCCGCGCCGCCTACGCCTCGGGCCGCGGCAGCCTGAAGGTGCGCGCGCGCTGGAAGATCGAAGACCTCGCCCGCGGCCAGTGGCAGCTCGTGGTCACCGAGCTGCCGCCGGGCACCAGTGCGCAAAAGGTGCTCGAGGAGATCGAGGAGCTGACCAACCCCAAGGTCAAGGCCGGCAAGAAGACGGTGAGCGCCGAGCAGACGCAGCTCAAGACGACGATGCTGTCGGTGCTCGACGCCGTGCGCGACGAGTCGAGCAAGGATGCGCCGGTGCGCCTGGTGTTCGAGCCGAAGACGAGTCGCATCCCGCAGCCCGAGCTGATCCAGACGCTGCTTGCGCACACCAGCCTCGAGACCTCCACGCCGATCAACCTGACGATGGTCGGCGCCGACGGGCGGCCCACGCAGAAGAGCCTGCGCGAGATGCTGGTCGAGTGGGTCGAGTTCCGCATGCACACGGTGCAGCGGCGCACGCGTCACCGCCTCGGCAAGGTGCTCGCGCGCATCCACATCCTCGAAGGCCGGCAGCTGGTGCTGCTGAACATCGACGAGGTGATCCACATCATCCGCAACGCCGACGAGCCCAAGCCGGCGCTGATGCAGCGCTTCAAGCTGAGCGAGATCCAGGCCGACGACATCCTCGACATCCGGCTGCGCCAGCTCGCGCGGCTGGAGGGCATCAAGATCCAGCAGGAACTCAAGGACCTGAAGATCGAGCAGGGCAAGCTCGAAGACATCCTCAACAGCCCGGCGAGCCTGAAGCGCACGGTGATCAAGGAGATCGAGGCGGACGCCAAGCAGTTCGGCGACGACCGCCGCACGCTGATCCAGGCGGAGAAGCGCGCGGTCGCCGAAGTGAAGGTGCTCGACGAGCCGGTGACGGTGGTGGTGAGCCTCAAGGGCTGGGTGCGCGCGTTGAAAGGCCACGAGGTCGACCCGGCGACGCTGCAGTTCAAGGCGGGCGATGGGCTTTACGGCACCTTCCCCTGCCGCAGCGTCGATGCGCTGCTGGTGTTCGGCAGCAACGGCCGCGTCTATTCGACGAGCGTCGCGCAGCTCCCTGGCGGCCGCGGCGACGGCCAGCCGATCACGACGCTAGTCGATCTGGAGAGCGGCACGCAGCCCGCGCACTACTTCGCGGGCAACGCGCAGCAGACGCTGCTGCTTGCCAACACGGGCGGCTTCGGCTTGCTGGCGCGTGTGGGCGACCTGGTGTCGCGCCAGCGCGGCGGAAAGTCGTTCCTGACACTCGAAGCCGAGGACAAACCGCTGCCGCCGAGCCTGGCCGACGGCGCGGCGAAGGTCGCCTGCCTCACGCTCGCCGGCCGGCTGCTGGTGTTCGGTGCCGACGAGCTGAAGCTGCAGTCCAACGGCGGACGCGGGCTGACGCTCATCGACCTCGATGCGAAGGACGCGCTCGTGAGCGTGGCGGCGTTCAATGACACGCTGCAGGTGCTCGGCACCGGACGCGGCGGCGCCAAGCCGAAAGACGAACTCCTCAGGGGCACGGCGCTCGCCGCCTACGAAGGCAAGCGCGCGCGCAAGGGCAGGAAGCAGGACGTGATGGTGAAGGCGATGCGGGTGCTGTCTGCCGGCAAGGGCTGAGCGCCGGCAAGGGCTGAGAAGTGACCTCCGTCACATCCTCCCCAATACTTGGGATGTGAACGGGAGGACATGAGCGCACATTTGCGAATGCGGTCAGGCGCACAGTCAGTGCCGGCTCCGCGCGCAAGACGCGTTCTTTGGAAGCATTGGGTCTCCCTCGGACGCGAGCTCATGTTCGCCGGGAGGTTCCGATGGCAACAGAGACGCGATATGTCGACTTCGATCTCCACATCTGGCGAGAGGGGGATCGCTATCTCGCCGAGGTGAAGGACTCGCCTGCCGGTGGCTCGGAGCGGGTCGTTCTGCGATGGCCGTTCGGCACCGAGCCGCACGAAGTGCTGCTGCTCAAGCTGGAAAACGCCATCCTCAAGGGGCGCGGCTACCGCAGCGGACCCATCTCCGGGGAAGAACGGATCCTGCGCGAGTTCGGGGCCGACGTCTTCAAGGCGGTGTTCAGGGACTCCGACTCCGTGGCACGCAAGTTCGTGGCCAGCCTGGAGATGCTGGAGAAGCAGCCGGATGCGGGCCTGCGCCTGAACCTGCGTGTCGATCCCCCGGAACTCGCGATGCTGCCGTGGGAGTACGTCTTCGACGAATCGAGCCGGGCCGACGAGTACCTGTGCCTCAAGAACCGGTCGCCGCTGGTGCGCTTCCTGGGGGGCTCGAGCGCGGCCGGGCGCATCCAGGTCGACGGTCCGCTGCGCATCCTCGGCATGATCGCCAACCCCGGTGGCGATTGGGACTGGCTCGACACCGAAGCCGAGCGCCGGCGCATCGACGAGGCGCTGCGCGACGAGGACATCCCGAAATCATCTGTCCACTTCCGGTGGGTGCAGGGCGGCACGTCCGACGACCTGTTCGACCTCATGCAGCGGGGACCCTGGCACATTTTCCACTTCATCGGGCACGGCGGAACGGACCGCTACCTGGACAGCGACGGCGAGTTCCGCAGCGAAGGCTTCGTCGTGATGGAAGACGGTCTCGGCGGCGCCGTCAAGGTCTCGGCATCGCAGCTTGGCGTCATCCTCGAAGACGGCGATGTTCGCCTGGCGGTGCTCAACTGCTGCGAAAGCGCACGCGGCAACGGCTTTTCGAGCGCTGGCGCCGCGCTCGTGAAGTCGGGCGTGCCGATGGTGATCGCGATGCAGTTCGCCATCACCGACGTGGCCGCATCGCGCTTCGCCGCCATGTTCTACAAGTCACTCATCGGCGGGCAGCCGATCGAGCGTGCGCTCACGGTGGCGCGCCGGTACATGCGGCTTCGATCGAACGTCGAGTGGGCCATTCCGGTGCTGTTCACGCGGGCGGGTTCGTGTGTGCTCTTCAACAGCGGCCCGGGCAGCGCCGTGCCGGTCGTGGCCGACGCGGCCCCGCGCTCGGCGGCGCAGCCGCCCGCCGAGCCCATGGCGCGCAGGACGCTCGCGCAGGAAGAGTTCAGGCGCCTGTGGGAGCGCAGACCATGAACGAACTCTGGATCGTCAGCGTCGTGTTCGCCCTGACGACGACGGCGCTTCTCGCCTGGGTCGGCTTCAACCGGCCCAGCTGGACACGCACCTACACGACGGCGGTGCGATACCGGTTTGCCGTCGTGGCGCACATTGCGCTGTACATCGTCTTTCTGCTCGTCGTCTATGCGTTACTGCGCCGCGTGGCGGTGGCCTATGAGGCCGTCGACCCCGCGTTGCGCAGTTCGCTGATGTGGCTCGCGCTCGTCATCACCGCGTGCGTGCGGTCGGTGGTGCCCCTGTCGAGCCGTTGGCGTGCATGGTTTCATCGCATGGCGGGCATTCCGCACCAGGCGGGACGGTTTGCGAAGTTCCTTGCCGAGACGGAGCTGGAGGCCGACGAGGAGATCAGAACGCAGGCGCAGGCGATGCTGCTCAGCCGTGGAGTCGATGCAGAGCACGACTGGCTTCCGCTGGCCCAGCCGATGCACCGGAACCTGTTGAAAGCGACGCAGCTCTTCATCCAGCTGCGCACATGGACGGACGACTCGCGGTACTCCGGCTTTGCGCACGAAGTGAAGAATGAACTGGATCATCTGCGACAGCGCTTCGATCGCCTGTCGTTCCAGGTGTCGCGCACCCTCGCTTCCATCGAGCGCCTGGGCGAGCTCAAGCGTCTGTTCTCCGAACGAAGCGCCGAACGGCCTGGGACCGTCGGCGAGGACGGCGATGCAGCGTCGGATCGGCTGGATCGAGAGTTCGACGACCACCTGCGGCGCCTTGCGGGCGACATGATCGCCGACGCGTGCGAGGACGTGAGCCTGTTCTACCGCGAAGCCTGCATGCTGGCCGCACGCGGCGTCATGGCGACCGAGGCCACGAGAAAGGGCCGTGATCGTGCGATCGCGCGCCTCGGATTCAAGCCGAGACAGCGGGAAGCGCGCAGCCCGTTCGGCGTACTGCTGAATGCGGCCGTGCTGCTGTATGTCGGCCTGTGGATCTTCTTCCTCATCCTTCCCGCGGAGGCCCCGACCGTGGGCGGCGCGGGCGCGGGCGAGCCGCAGGACCCCGTCAGCCTGGGCCAGCGCATCGCCATCATCACGGTGAACGTGCTTGGCGCCCTGGCGATCGCGATCGTGCCCAAGCGGCGCTGGGGGTTCGCCAACGCGGGCTTGCACCAGAAGACGCCGGTGGCGTTCGTGGTCGCCGCGGGTACGTGCGCGGTGCTGTTCGCGATGCTGGTGAACCTGGCCGCCGGTGCGTTGCTCCATGGCGGTTGGGACGGTGCGTTGAGGCGGCTGTTCGAAGGTGCGCCCTACCTGCACTCGGCGTTCCTCACCGCCGCCGCCGTCGCGTGGCTGGTGCAGGACCATCGCTGGCTCGGTGCGAAGTCCGCACGCGAGCGGCATCTGCGCGACGCGGCAACGTTCGGCTCCGTCTGGTTCGTGTCCTCGCTGATGGCGCAGCTCATCCTGTCGGGTGCCAGCATGGACGCCTTCATGCAGTGGCAGACGCTGGCATTCGCCACCGGCGGCTTCGTGTTCGGCGCGGTCATGGGCTATGCCATTCCCGAGTCGGTGCGCGACGAACGGCTTCGCCGGCCAGGCCCCGCATTCGCGCTGCCGCTGTCGGACTTCGACGCGGGCAGCCTGCCGCCGCGAGCCAGCCTTCCCGCCGCACGGACGCCCGCGCGAATCGAACCGGCGGGCCACCACCGGGCAGCCGCCTGAGGGGGTGGAAAGCCTCTGAGGAGTAAGCACCATGCCGCTCTACCTGCATCAATGGACCTACAAGGACCAGCAGATTCAGCAGATGCTCGACGACGTGGAGGAGATCGACCGCGCGGAACTCGTTCGCACCGCCACCGAGGCCTTCGGAGGCAGCCTGCACCACTTCTTCTACTGCTTCGGTGAGTTCGACGGCGTTGCGATCGCTGAGTTTCCAGACGAGACCACGGCGCTCGCTTGCGTGATGTCGATCTACGGGCAAGGGCGCATCCACTCCGTGCGCACGACACCGCTGTTCCTGCCCGAAGACGGCGTGAAGGCGATCCGCTATGCGCAGGAGGTGCTGATGAAGACCGGTGCGCCGCCCGGCGGCGCGAAACGATGAGGAGCGGCCGATGTTGCGACCCGCGATTGCGCTCGACGCCGAAATGCCGGCGTCCGAGGTACTGCACCGATTGGCCTTGAACGGCTTCTGGTCGAGCGTCGACCACCCCGCGGCGCGAGCCCGGGTGGAACGCATGCGCGCCGGCATGAAGCAGCAGCCCTTCGACGCCGTCGCCGCCACCCTGGCGCGGGATGCGCGCCTGCATGGCGCTGCGATCCGCCGCCAATGGGGCACGCACGTGCTCTGGTACGCCCGCGACCTGCAGCAGGTGCTCGAGCGCTGCGCCGCCGCGGCGCCGGACGCGCTGCTGATCGACGTGCTGGATTTGCATGAGCACGACAGCGAACCCACGATCGAGTTGCAGCCTGGTGGCGGTACGCCGCTGTCCGCCGGGGTCGTGATGGACGAGGGCCAGCCGGTGGGCGTGTCCCTGCCCGACGCCGCGCAGGCGCCCGATGGGACTTCGCACGCGAGCCGCCAATGGCTCGAGCGGGGGACTCTCCACAAGGCCACGCCGGCGACTCGCCGATCCGCCGCGCCGGCTGCGGCGCAGCCCCCTGCGCAGAGAGCGACCGCGTCCGCGCATGCCCAGGCGTGGCCGCGCCTCGATGCTCCGGAGCACGTGCCGGCCGCGCAGCCCTTCGAGGTGGTGGTCGGCTTCGCCCTCGACCGGCAGGCCGGCGTCGCCGGCGGCCAGGTCGTGCTGCCATTCGAGCCCGGCGTGCAGACGCTCGACCTGAGCGTCGAGCTGTCGGCCGGCAAGGGCGTGGAGGCGCCCGACGGCTGGAGCCGCCCGCTGCGCGTGTCGGTGAGCGACCTCACCGCGACGACGGCGAGCTTCCGGCTAGTCGGCATCGAACCGACCAATCGCGAGCGCGCGTGGCTCACGATGCTCGAAGTGCGCTACGTGCTGGCCGGAACGGTGTGCGGCACCGCGGCGCGGCCGCTGGTCATCCTGCCGTCGGCAAGTGCCGGCGCGCCGCAGCCGCGGCCCTTCGGTACCGGCTGGCAGACGATGGCGGCCACCGCGTCGCCGGTGAACCTGGTCGCCGAGAAGCACGCCCCCGATCTCACGATCGAAATCACCAAGCCGGACCGCAATGCGTCGAGCGGCGCCTACGTCTGCCGGCTGTGCTCGCCGCATGACCTTGCGGTGCAGCGCGGCCCCTTCGAGATCGATCTCGGGCAGGACGCGAAGACCTTCGCGAAGGCCATGGTCGAAGAGATACGCATGTTCTCGACGAGCGAGCTGCTCGAAGGCACGATCGAGAGCATCGGCCGCCTGGTCGCCGAGCGGCTGCCGGCGCAGGCCTTCGAAGCGCTGCGGGAGGTGGCGGCCAAGGTGGCGCCGGAAGTGCCGGCGGTGCTCATCGTCAGCGCCGAGCCCTACGTGCCGTGGGAACTCGCCTGGATGGACCCGCCGCTGGACGACTCGCGTCCGAGCCACCTGGGCGCCCAGGCCCTGCTGGGCCGCTGGCTGCGCGACAACGCCACGGCGCCGCCGGTTGCGGCCGGCGCCGAGCCGGTCGTGCCGCGGCCCGCCACGCATCCGATCGGCGAGCTGAGCGTGCGCAACATGGCGGTGATGGCGGCGTGGTACCAGGCGTCGTCGGGCCTGCGCCGCCTGCCCAAGGCCGAGCAGGAGGCGAAGCAGCTGGCCGCGAGTTTTCCGAGCGTGCCGCTGGCCGCCTCGTCGCAATCCTTGCGGCAGCTGCTCAACGCATCGCTGGAACGCGGCTTCGAACGTGTGGCCGTCGAAGCGGTGCACTTCGCCGGCCACGGCGATTTCGATCCCACCCGGCCCGATGCATCCGCCCTGTTCCTGGAGGACGGCTTCCCGCTGCGCTCGACGCTGTTCCGCGCGGCCAAGTACGGCGGCGAGCGTCAGCCGCTGCTGTTCCTCAACGCCTGCATGCTGGGCATCGGCGGCGAGTTGCTCGGCGACATGGCGGGCTTTCCGGGCAACTCGCTGCGCGGCGGCTTCGGCGGCGTGCTGGGCGCCTTGTGGGAAGTCGACGATGCGGTGGCGCACGACATCGCGCTCGAGTTCTGGCGGCGAGCCCTGCCGCCGCCGCCGGCGCGCGGCGAGCCCATCGGCGCAATCCTGCGCGACCTGCGCGCCCTCTACGTCCCCGGCGCGACGCCAGCACCCGTGGCGACTTACCTCGCCTACGTCTACTACGGCCACCCGCGGCTGACGCTGCAACGCGTTGCCGCGTGACAGGAGATCGTCATGCCCGTCACTTTGAGCGGATCGAATCAAGCGGTTGCCTTGGCCCCCGGCTACTTGCTGCGCGCGCCGGGCTTGCGCGGCACGGCGGACCTGCACCGTGGCGGCGCGGCTGCCACCCGCTCCGCGACGCGCGGCCTGGACGACGGGCTCGACGCGCTCGAGGCTGCGCTGCGCGAGACCGATGTCACCGAAGTTCGACAGGTCGATCTGGCACTGCAGCCCGTGGCAGGCCCGCAGGTCGCGGCCGTGCTGCGCAGCGCGCAAGGCGAGACGGAACTGGAGCTGGAGGTGCCCGACGCGGGCCCGGACCACGGCCAGCTCGTGCTGTCCATCGACGACGCCGGCGCGTTGCGATGGCACTTGCCCGAGCCCGAGGCTCCCGCGGCTGGCGCAGGGGTCTCGCGCGGCGCGGCGGGCGGCAGCAAACGTTTTCGCATTCCGGCCAGCGTCGCGCCGCCACCGCCGGGCGCCGCGGGCCTTGCCCAGCGCAGCGTGTTCGGCGCGATCGGGCGCCGCCTGCTCAAGGTGCTGGTGTATCCGCTGACCGATGGCGTGGTCGGCGCGGCCAGCGAGTTCATCGCCCGCCGCTGGGAAGAGCGCAAGCGCCCGTACCGGCTGCGCCACTTCACGCCGGCCGACTACCAGTCGGCCACCGCCTCGGTCCCGACGGCCGGCGAACTCGCCGCGATGGCCGCGGCGGGGCCGGTGCTGCTGTTCGTGCACGGCACGTTCAGCACCTCGCACGGTGGCTTCGGCGGCCTGCCGGTTGCCACGATGGACACGCTGCACCAGCGCTACGGGGCGCGCGTGCTCGCGTTCGACCACCCCACGCTGAGCGACGATCCCAGGGCGAACGTGCAGTGGCTGCTGGCGCAGCTGCCGGCAGCGCGGATGGAAGTCGACATCGTGTGCCACAGCCGCGGCGGCCTGGTGTCGCGCGTGCTGGCAGAGACTTCGGCGTCAACGGCTGCAAACGGCGCGCGTGTCGGCGTGCGGCGCATCGTGTTCGGAGCAACGCCCAACAGCGGCACGCTGCTGGCCGACCCCGACCACATGGTGAACATGATCGACCGTCTGACGACGGCGCTGGCTTTGTTTCCGACCGGGCCCGTGACGGAGACGCTGGAGGCGCTGATCACGGTGGTCAAGGTGCTCGGCCACGGCGGGCTGAAAGGGCTGGACGGCCTGGCCAGCATGCATCCGCAAGGGGACTTCCTCGGTGCGCTCAATCGCGAGGGCGCCGGCCCCGCCGAATACTTCGCGATCGCGGCCAACTACGAGGCGACGGACCGCGGGCTGCGCGCGCTGGTCAGCGGCGCGATCGACAACGTGGCCGACCAGGTGTTCGGCGACGCGCCCAACGACCTGGTCGTGCCGACCGCGGGCGTCTACGGAAAGAACGGACATGCGCGATTCCCGGTGCCGTCCGAGCAGGTTCTGCTCTTCGAACCGGCGCAGGGTGTCATGCACACCAGCCTGTTCGGGCAACCAACGGTGTCCGAGCGGCTGCTGGCGTGGCTGGGCTGAGCGAGCGTCAGCCCTTGACGCGCGCCGTCTTCGCAAGCGCTTCGACCTGGCCCACGTACTTCGGGTAGAAGGCCAGGCGCGGAGCCGAGTAGTTGATGACGAACAGCTCGCCTTGTCTCACCGCGCCGTAGGCCACGCCGCGCAGGCGGACGTCGTCGACCTTGCGCGTCAGCGAGTATTCGAAGCGGAAGCCGCGCGTGCCGACGAATTCGGCGGGCTCCAGCTTCTCGAGCGTGAAGCTCGAGCCGTCGCGCGTGAACAGACCCTGGTACAGCGCGACCACATCGGCCGGCTGCATCGACGACTTGAAGGTCAGCGGCAGCAGCTTGTTGTCGCCGGCAGGTGCCGGCGCAATGGCCTCACCGTCCTTGATGCCGACATAGAACTGCAGCGCGTCGACGGTGATGCCTTCGATGGTCCAGGTGGGCGTGTTGTCGGACAGGCCGCGCTCGAACTGGTTCCACGGCGACGCGACGGTCACGGCCAGGCGATTCCTGACCAGCGCCTCGCCGGTGTCGACCTTGGTCACGTTGGCACATCCCGCGATCACCAGGGCGGCGAGCAGCAGGGAGAGTCGGCGAGCGGTGCGGTGCATGTTCATGTCTTGCTTTCGGTCAGATAGGCGCGGATCAGATTGGCATCGGGCGCGTCGGGCGCCCGGTCAACGTAGCGTGAGAAGGCGGCACGCGCTTCGGCGCCGCGCTCTTGTTTCTGGTGGATGTAGCCGATGGCGCGGTGCACCTGGGCCGGCTCGTTGCCGAGCGCTATCGCCTGCCCCAGGTCGAGCAGCGCGTTGGCCAGGTCCTCGCTGCCGGCGCGCAGGCGCCTCGTCTCGCCGCGGAAATAGAACAGGTCGGCGCGCTCGGGCGAGCGTTTCACCAGGCGGTCGAGCAGCGCGAGCGTCTCACCGTGCTGGCCGCGTTTGAGCTCGTCGTCGAGCAATTGGAACTGGAACGGCGCGAGCTTCGCCGCGTACTCCGCCTCGCCGAGGAAGCCGCTGCCGGCGCTCTCTGCGAGCCGCGCCAGGGTTTCGCTGCGCTCGTCGGATGGAGGATGGGTGGCGAACAAGGGGCTGCTCTTGGTCGGATCGCCGCCGGGCACGGCTTCCAGCTCGGCGCGCAGGTTGCCCCACACCTTGCCGGCTTCGCGCGGGTCGTAGCCGGCTTGCCGCATGAGGGCGAGGCCGATGCCGTCGGCCTCGCGCTCCTGGTCGCGCGAAAACGCCAACGCGCCCGCGGCGGCGGCGAGCTGGCCCACCAGGCCGACAAGGCCGAACGCGGCCATGAAGGTCGAGAAGGCCGTGCGCGCCTTGATGTCGCGCAGCCGGTCGAGCATGTGGCGCTGCATGTAGTGGCCCATCTCGTGGCCGATCACGCCGGCGAGCTGCGCTTCGTTGTCAACGCGCAGGAGCAGGCCGCTCCACACCTGCATCATGCCGTTGGGCGCCATGCTGGCGTTGAAGAAGGGCGTGCGCACCGGATAGACCCGCACGTCCGGGCAGTGGTTGCCGCCCAGCTTGCAGGCGATGCCTTGCAGGTAATCGCGCAGGGCCGCATCGCGCATGACGAAGGGGCTGCGGCGCAGCCTCGTTTCCTCGCGCTCCATCATGGCCCACAGGCCGCCCTCGTCGGAACCGAGATCGGGCTTGGCGAAGCGGTCGGGTGCGATCCAGGCGCTGCCGTCAGCCGCCTGCGCCCCGGCCACTGCGCTCCACAGGCCCGCGCAGTGTGCGCAACCCGCGGCCAGCAAATGCCGGCGCTTCATCGCACCGCAGGGAAGCCCGCCATCAGCGCCTCGATCGACTCGACGGCCGACGCGGTCTCGCGCAGGTCGCCAGTGCCGCGGGCGAGGCGGTTGAACCACTGCACGCGGCCGGTCTCGAGGTCCACGAGCGAGGCGTAGCCGACCTGCGACCCGCCGGCAAGTCCGACGCCGAGCAGCGCCATCGCGATCATCGCGGCCTTGCGCTCCGCACTCGCGTAGCTGTCTCGCACCCAGACGAACAGCGCGTAGCGTGCGCCGGTCTTGGCCTGCAAGGGCTGCATGCTCTCGCCGAAGCTCCAGTCGAGACGGCCATCTTTGGTGGGGAGGGCCCATGGGCCGGCGAAGGAGTGATGCAGCGCAATGGAGCGCGCCACGGCGGCGTGCAGGCCCACCTGCTCAGCGAACTCGTCGGCCGTGAACTCGTCCATCGCGCTGCTGCTGAGCCCGAGGCTCTTGGCCTTGCTCGTCATCGCAGCCTTCATGTGCTGGACGGCCGATGCCGTCCAGTCGGCTTTCGGCTCGGCGACGCCGCCGGCGGAGAGCGAGAAGAGCTCCACGTCGACCGGCATGATGACGATCCGCGCGTCCTTGGCGATCTCGGTGAAGCCAGGCGCGAGGTTCTTCGAACCGGGCGTCTGGGCAAGGGCTGGCGTGGTGGCAAGCGCGAAGCCCACGGCGCAAGCCAGGGCGGCGAGTGCGCGCGGCAGGCGCGCGATGCCGCTGAAAAGACGATACGAAGACAAGGCAATCCTCCCGGGGAAGCGGCGCCTTTCTTCGAAGTGCGCCTGCTGGTGGTACTGGCAACGGCGCGAAATCTAGCATTGCCGCGCGCACCCCGGTATCCCCGGAATCCCGCTGGCGCGGGAAAGGATCACGTCCGGCGGCGCGTCGAGCCTGCAGCGGACCTTGCCGTCTTGGGTGTTCTGCGGTTGCGGTTGCCGGCCGCCGACGCTGGCTCGGCGACTTCAGCATTGGCCGCCTCGGCCGCCGGGGCGCTGCCATCGATCTGCATGCCCGCCATCGGCCAGTTCAGCGAAGTCCAGAAGCTGCGCTGCGCAACGAGCAGGCGGTTCCACGAGCGTGCCTGCAACTCGAAGGCGTCCGGCAGGCCATCGGCCGTCGTGGCGGGCTCGAGCCCTTGCTCTTCGCTCTCGGCGGCCACGGCGGCGCTGTTCAAGAGCCACGGCGTGGCCTGCAGCCACGGGGCGTAGAAGGACCAGAGGGTGCGATGGGCGTCGAGCATCTGGTTCCACAGCTGCGCCTGGGCCTGGAGAATGGTGTCCAGCCCCGCCAAGCCGGACGCAGCGGGCCCGGCGCCGTTCGCGCCGGTCGGTTGGAAAGAATCGGTTCTGTTCATTCAAGCCTCCGTAGGGGTGCACGTGGGCCGCGCGCCCCGAAGCGGCCACTCTAGTGCCTCCCGCCGGCCTCGCCGCTATGTGCAACCAGCGCGTGCGGTCTT
>CAJPFZ010000193.1 GCA_905339355.1 Burkholderiaceae bacterium | reverse complement strand
TGCGTGTTGACCAGACAGACGATGCCCGGCACTGCACGCGTCGCATGCTCCACGCACTCAGCCTGGGTCCCGAAACGCCTGCCCGGCGGCATGAGGTAGTGCCAGCGTTGATCGGCACTCCCCGGCGCGATGTCGTAGACGGGAATGAACCCCCAACCGTCGGCGCGTGCCTCGCCCGGGTATATTGCCTTGCGGATCTGGCCGCCCGGATCCTCGAACTCGTCGGTGAGCATGTACGTCCCGACGATCGCGATGCCGCCGTTCGAGCCGCACCACGCGGCGGCGTCGAGCGACCAGCACGGCTGGGCGCCGTTGACGGCGCGCCGATGGCGCTGAAGCGTGTAGGTTTCGCGGCAGCCGCCCGTCCAGTAGGCCACGCAGTAGGTATGGTTGCTCGTCACGGTACCGTACTCGAGCGTCGCGGTCGCGTGCGCATAGTCGGCCCAGAACTCCACCGCGGCGCCGCCGCTTCCGCCGAGGCTCGCGCTCGGGAAGCAGTAGGCGGCGACCCCTTCCGCCCTCCAGCCCGCACCGACCTTGGCATCGCGCTGCGCGGGCTCGACCGTGTAGAAGTGCGCGTGGTGGTTCTGGTGATACAGCCTGTAGAGCGGGACGGTGCCCGTCGCGCGCGAAGCGTAGACGTACCCCTCGACACCTTCGTACTTCCAACCGACGCCGGTCAGCTGCGACCGTTCGCTCGCGCTCGTGGTGTAGAAGTGGTCGCGTCGGCCGGTACTGGTGTTGTGGTAGTAGAGCCGGAACAACGGCGTCGTGCCGGAGATCTGGATCGCAGAGACCTCGCACGCCACACCCTGCGTCACGTATCCGCCGGCGATCGCGGTATCGCGCTGGCTCACGGAGATCGTGTGGAAGTAGTCGAGCCAGCCAGGCGGCTGCCCCGGGCGCGGCGTGTAGAGGAGCTGGTACAGCGGCACGGTCGCGACTTGAGCGTTGACGCTCGAGGCGATCACGAAAAGCATGGCAACGCCGATCACGAATCGCAAGACTCTCATCGTTCCCTCCAGTGCAAATGGACGTTTCGACTGGCAGGCACCCGCATCGATCTCTGCGGGGATGCGGTCTGCATAGGATTCGAGCCAGTGCCTGCCAGTCACGTTTGTCTGCGAACGTGATGTGTCCGAGCGCCACTTGCTCCTCCATGGCCGCTGGGTTGCCGCAGACACGCACAGTGTGTCCAGCACGCCGCTGCGACGCGAGGTTGATTGCGGACACGATCGGGATCGAAACGGACAACGGCTTTGGCGGCGGCTGCCGCCGGCCGCTACAACAGCTCGTTGAGCAGATAGAAGGTGTTGTCCTTCAGCTTGTGCCACCAGCCGCGTCGGCGCCACGCCTGCAGCTCGATCTCCTGCGCGCGCTGAACGTACTTCTCGAAGATCGCGTCGAGCCGCGAGGCCAGCGCCTCGTCGGCGATCGACAGGCTGATCTCGTCATTGATTTCGAAGCTGCGGTCGTCGAAGTTGCTGGAGCCGATGGCGCTCCAGACGCCGTCGACGGTCATGATCTTCTGGTGCAGCAGCGTGTGCGGATACTCATACAGCCGCACGCCGCACTCGAGCAGCTTCTCGAAGTTGCGGTGCCCGGCGTGCTGCACCATGGGGTTGTCCGATCCGCTGGTGGACGGCATCAACACGCGCACGTCGACGCCGCGCTTGACGGCGCCGCCGAACGCCTCGATGGCGTCGGGCTCGGGGATGAAGTACGGGTTCTGGATCCAGATGCGCCGGCGAGCCAGGCAGATCGCCGTGTGGTGCAGGATCTTGACGGCCGGCGCCGAGTTCTCGGGCTTGGCAAACACCGCATGCATGCGAACGTCGCCGGCCGGTTCGAGCTGCGGGAAGTAGTCGTCGCCGAGGAACAGCTCGCCCGTCTCGCCGGCCCAGTTCTCGCTGAAGGCGCCCTGCAGGCTGTGCACGATCGGCCCGCGCAGGTGGATGCTGACATCGGCGTAGTGCTGCCCGTCCTCGGCATTGCCCAGCCATTCGTCGACCACGCAATGGCCGCCGGCAAACGCTTCCTTGCCGTCGATGATGACGATCTTGCGGTGGTCGCGATCGTTGAGGACGCCGATGTTGCGCAAGGCCTTCTTGTGGAAGAACGTCACCCGGCAACCGGCGCTGCGCATGCGCTCGACGACGTCCTTGCCGGCCTTCTTGCAGCCCTGCGCATCCAGCAGCACCCGCACCTGGACGCCTGCATTGGCGCGTGCGATCAGCGCGTCGGCCAGCCGCCGGCCCAGCTTCCCGTCCTTCCACAGAAAGGTCTCGAAATGCACGGAGTGGCGCGCGGCGCCGATGCGCTCCATGAGCACGTCGAAGAAGGCGCCGTTCTCGTGCACCTCGACGCTGTTGCCTGCCACGGCGGTGCTGAGCGTCAGGCCCGACAGGCTGGGCATGAGTTCGCTGATCGGCTGGTCGCACTGGATCTTCAGAGACGGGTCGCGGTGGCGGCGGATGGACCAGATCACGAGGATCTGCACGATCACCAGCGCCAGCAGAATGCCACCCCAGAATGACCCGCTCATTGTTCAATGTCCTCCGAGTCCACGCAGTCGAGGGCGTGTGGGCGCAGTCCCTCACTGCGCCCCAAGCGCAGGATAGCGCCCTCCCCGCGGGCGTGCCCGCGCGGCCGCGGACACCCGCCTCCAAGGATCGATGGGTGGCGCGCGCATGCTTGCCATGAGCGGCTGCGCGCCCGGCCTTCAGCTTAGGGATGGGTGATGCGCGGGCCGTTGCCCAGAATCGGCTCTCACAAAGAAGCCAGGGGGGTCGACATGGGCGACACGCCACGTTCCCTGCCCACCGCTGCTGCGCGCGCGGGCGACTCTGCCGCGGCCGCGGCCGCCCGAGACTTGCTTTGCCTGCAACTGCGCTCGTTCGTCGACGACCCGCAGGCGTCCGAACGCGTGAGTCGGCTGCTGGGCGCGCTCGGGCCATGCCGGATTCGACGCTTCTGCGGCGAGGGCGCTTCCCGTGTCGACGAACGCGGCGATGCCGATGACGCCGGCGAGCCTGCGCCGGCGGCGGTGGTGCTGCTGGCCGGCTCGCAAGGCTTGTCGCGCTGCTGCGCCACGATGTCGGCGTTGCACCGGGTGTGGCCGGGCGCACCGTTGATCGTGTTCTCGCTGGACGTGACCGACGACGAACTGGCGACGCTGGTGATGAGCGGGGCGTTCGACTTCGCGATGCTGTCGAGTTCCGATGCCGAGATCCGCCTGCGCGTGAGCCGGGCACTCGGCTGGGACAGCGGCGCGGCAAGGCCCTCCGCCTTGGTTTCGGAGGGCGAAGATCGGCTCCGCGGGCTGGGCTCTCGCCTCATCGGCAGCACGCCCGAGTTCCAGAAGATGCTCAGGCGGGTGCCGGCGATGGCCGCCTCGAACGCCAGCGTGCTGCTGCTCGGAGAGACGGGCACCGGCAAGGAGGTCTGCGCACAGGCCATCCACTACAGCTCGGCGCGGGCGCGCGGGCCGTGGGTGGCGATCAATTGCGCGGCCATTCCGGCCGAACTGGTGGAAGACGAGCTGTTCGGCCACGTTCGCGGCGCGTACACCAACGCCGTCGGCGCGCGCGAAGGGCTCGTTCACGAGGCCGAGGGAGGAACCCTCTTCCTCGACGAGATCGACTCGATGCCCACGGCCGCGCAGGCGAAGCTGCTGCGTTTCCTGCAGGACAAGCAGTACCGCGCGGTCGGCGAAAGCAGGGTGCGCCACGCGGACGTGCGGGTGATCGCGGCGAGCAACCGCGACCTTCGCCTGGCCGCGCTCGCCGGCAGTTTCCGCATGGACCTGTTCTTCCGCCTCAACGTGCTCAACCTGACCCTGCCTCCCCTGCGCGAACGCCGGGACGACATTCCGATGCTGGCGATGCATTTTCTCGAGCTGGCCAACCGCGAGGCAGGGCGCCACCTGGTCGGCATCACGCCGGCGGCGCTTCGCTGCCTGCAGGAGCATGCGTGGCCGGGCAACGTGCGCGAACTCAAGCATGTGCTGCATCGCGCGGTGCTGCTGGCCGAAGGCCCTTCGGTGCAAGCCGGCGACATCGAGCTCGACGGCGCCGCGCCGGCGGCAGAAGGCCCCGTTTCCTTCCGCGAAGCCAAGGCACGCGCGGTGGAGGCGTTCGAGCGCCACTATCTCGAAGAGCTGCTGGCACAAAGCGAGGGCAACATCACCCGCGCAGCGCGTTCGGCCCGCAAGAACCGCCGCGCACTCTTCGAGTTGCTGCGCCGCCATGCGATCGATGCGGCGCGCTACCGCGGCGGCATGGACTGACGGGCAAACGTCACCCCGGCGAGAGCCTGGCGAAAGCCGGCATCCATGTGGAAACCCGCGCTGACTACCACCATGGATCCCGGCGTTCGCCCACTGCTGTCCGGAATGGGATGTTCGTCGCAGTCCATAGACTCCGATCGGGCTGAGGTATCGAAGCCCAAGCGGCGGTGGCACGCCATTGCTCGCAGACCAATCCACCCCGTTCGGGCTGAGCTTGTCGAAGCCCCCGCGGGTCCTGAGCTTGTCGAGGGGCTGAGCGTGCATTTCCGATCGTCCTGAGGTTCTATGGTTTTCGTCAAGCCCGCTCAAGCGGCAGCGAGGCTCTCCGGGTTGAAGGAAGTGTTGGTCTTGAACAGCGCGAAGGTCACACGCACGAGGCGGCGTGCCAAGGCGTTGAGCGCGGCCACGCGCGACAGGCCCTTGGCGCGTTCGCGTTCGTAGAACGGCTGCCAGGTACGGGTGCGGCTGGCCGACATGGCGGCGTTGAACAACAGTCGGCGCCACTCGCTGCAGCCGCGCTTGGACATCCTGCGTAAACCCGTCTTGTTGCCCGAATCCATCGGCCGAAGATCCATTCCCAGCAAGGCGATGGCCGCATCGGCGCGGCGCCGCTGCAAGCGCGTGAACACGCTCAGCAGCGCCGCGCCGGACAGGACGCCGATGCCTGGAACGCTCGTGATGTGGCGCCACTGCTCCTGGTGTGCCAGGGCCCGAGCGGCTTGGCCGATGCGCTGCTCCAGGCGCGCCAGCACGGCATCGAACTCGGCCGTGAGCGTGCCCATGAGCTCTTGCAGTTCGGGTGCGTCTTGCGCGCTCATGCGCAGCGCCTGCTGATGGCGCACCAGCGTTCCGCGCTGGCGCAGCAACTGCTCGAGCCGCTCGTGCTCGGGCGCCAGCGGCGTCCACGGCCGCAGTTCCCGGTGCTCGTGGGCGACGTAGCGAGCCAGGATGCGCGCATCCAACCGGTCGGTCTTGCCCCGTGCACCCAGCCCGCGCGCGTAGTGGCGCACGTCGCGCGGGTTGAGCAGGTACACCGTCAAGCCGCGCGCATGCGCGGCACGCACCAGCCGCTGGTGATACCGGCCGGTGGATTCCACCGCAATGACCGCATGTGGGGGCAGCTTGTCGAGCCAGCGCGCGATGGCCGGGTCGGTGTTGTGGATGCGCTGCACCGTGTTGTGGCCGTAGGCGCCGGCGTCCAGGTGCTCGCTGGCCGCGTCCACGCCGAAGAAGATGGACTTGTTCGTTTCGATGGATTCGCTGGTGTGCATGGCGGCAAAATAGGCGGTGCTGGGGTGGTCCTGTGACCGGCGTGAGCTTGCAAGAATGGGCGCTCGGTGCGATGCCAGCTACGGGAGTCGAACCGGCGCGAGGTTCCTCATCGACGCTCGGAACAGGGTTGGGAGAACTCTCAGTGCGGACGGTCCGCTGCGACTACAGCGGCCGTGGCCTGTCGAAGCCCCTCCACCCCAGCTCCTTGCCCAGTGCAAAAGAGTTGGTGGGTCGCCCAAGATGCCACAACCACAGCCAGCCTGTGGACATGTGGACCATGCGCCTGCGGCGCACCGCGGGCGAACATGGACAACGCTGCGCGTTGCCCACCTTCGCCCGCTTGGCCCACATCCCCACAGGCTCCACCAGCTTCTTCTGAATCATTCGACAGACCATACAAGCTTGTCGAAGGAGCCCCGCGAATTCTGAGCTTGTCGAAGGCCCTGCTCGATGCCTCGCATGAAGGGCAACCCCTGCAGAGGCTTGGCGCGGGGGCTTCGACAAGCTCAGCCCGAACGGAGGTCTTGGCATGAGAGCCTTCCTCACGTCGTCGCCGAGCGAAGGCTTCGACGCCTCAATCCCTCCGACGCTCATGACGATCGGAAATGCGAACTCCGCCCGAACGGGAATCGGTTTGGTGGTGACAAGCGATTGAGTCGCTGGGATGCGCCAGACGTCATCCATTTCAGTCGCTCCCACCGCGCGTCGCGCGTTACGCGACTCGTGAGATGGCGTGCAATTGCTTGCGCACCTCCCTCTTCCGTTCGGCCTGAGCTTGTCGAAGGCCCGGCTCGGGCGCTCGCATGTGGGGGATCGCTTGCCGAGGTCTGCGCGTGGCTTTCGACAACCTCAGGCCGAACGGGCTGGGTGGAGTGCGATCCATTCCGGACAGCAGGGGTGCGCAAACCGGGATCCGTGGACAGCGCCACGCGTGGATCCTGGCGTTACCAGGAGTTCCCCGGCAGGACGTTGTTCATCGCTGCGACCAGCCGCGAAAACACGCACCACCAACGCCATCGGGACTTGCCCCCGGACAACTTCGTCCACCCCCCGGACATTCGCCGCCCCTCCCCCGCAACGCCCGTTGGAGCGCGCCGTTCGGCCGAGCCGAACCGGAGCAAATGATCCAGGGCCGCACAGCCGCGCCACATGGCGCGCAGAGGGCGCCACCGCCCGCAGCGGGGGCACGAACCGCCGGCACGTGACTTGCGAAGCCGCAGCGCCAACCGACAAAGGTGGTGGATGGATGCGACCGATGCCCGGTATCCCGCGGTGCAGGAACTCACGGCGTACTGGCTGCAGCATCCCCATGCGTCGGACACGCTGGAGGGCATTTGCCGATGGTGGCTGAGCACTGCGTCGACGTCGCCGCCGCTGGTCGAGCAGGCGCTCGCCTGGCTGATCGAGCGCGGCGTGGTGGTGTCGCAGCGCGCCGCCGATGGCCGGGTGCGCTATCGGCTGTCCGACGAGGCGCGATCGGGGCCGTCCTGAACGCCTGGGTGCCCGGCATGGTGTCGTCGACCGAGGGCGGGTTCCCCGCCCGCAGATCCAGTCCACTCAACAGCAGGAGGCGTGCATGCCAGTCGCAGTGAGTTACCCAGGTGTCTACGTGCAGGAGATCTCCAGTGGCGTGCGCACCATCGTCGGGGTCGGCACCTCCATCGGCATGTTCATCGGGCGCGCCAAGACCGGCCAGATGAACGTGCCGGTGCAGTGCCTGAGCTACGAAGACTTCGTGCGCAACTTCAGCGCCGCCGACGCCGGCGGCGACCTCGCGCGCGCCGTCAAGCTGTTCTTCACCAATGGCGGCACCCAGTGCTACGCGATGCGCATCGCGCGCAATGCGCTGGCGGCCTCCGTCATGCTGAGCAACGACACCAACACCTTCCCGGTGCTGCAGGTCGAGGCCAAGTCGGCGGGCCTGTTCGGCGACGACATCCGGCTCGCCGTCTCGTACAACACCCAGCTGCCCGAGGCCACCTTCAACCTCGAGGTGTTCCGCTGGACCAAGACCTCCACCGGCGCGCTGCAGCGCAGCGGCATCGAGAACTACGTGGCGCTGTCGATGGACCCGACCCATCCGCGCTATGCCCCGGACATCGTGAGCAGCGCCTCCGCGCTCGTGACCCTCATCGACCAGGGCGCCCCGCCGGCGGTGGTCGGCTTCTCGCAATCGGGCTTCGCGGTGTCGGCGCGCACCGATGCCATCTTTCGCACGCAGTGGATGGCGCTCGTCGGCGCGGCTGTCACAACCAACCGCTTCCGCATCAGCGTCGACGGCAACGCCTCGGTGGAGGTGGACTTGTCGAGCCTGGATTTCGCTGCGCCCGCCGGCCCCACCAACCCCAACCCGCTCAACACCCCCGCCACCGCACGCGCGAACCTGCCGGGGCGCATCGAACAGCTCGTCAACGCCGCCCTGCCCGCGGGATCGACCACCACCGTGACGATGCAGGTCGGCCCCGCCGGCCCGGCGGCGCAGGACAACACCGCGACCGTGCTGCTGCGCATCGAGTCGGCCAACGGCGACGTGCTCATCGACCCGGCGGCCAACCTCGACTGCGCCGTGCCGCTGATGCTCGGCACGGCGCAAGGCGGCCGCGAGGTCTCGCGCTATGCCGGCGTACGCCCGGCGCCCACCGGCTACGCGACGCTCGCGTCCGACGCGCTGGCGTTCGGCGCCTTGCCGCAGGCCGGTGCCGGCAGCTTCGACACGCTGGTCATCAACGGCATCGACCTGGACCTCTCCGCCGCGAGCGCCCACCCGATCGCCACGCTCACCGACCCGCCGATCACCGAGCCGCGCATGTACCAGGATGGCAGCGCCTCGAACCAGAACGACGGCCGCGACGGCATCCGCGAGAAGCTCGCGATCATCGCCGCGGCGATCAACGACCGCCGCCTCGCCGACAGCGACTTCGGCTTCAGCGCCGAGGTCTGGGGCGACCGGCTCGCCATCGCGCCCACCAACGGCAACGACAACACGCAGATCGTCGTGTCGACCGAGCTGGCCGGCGTGGCGGGGCCGGCGCTCTCCGCCGGCGCCGTCACCAACGTGCGCTACTACGCGCTCGGCATCACGGGCTTCGGGCCGTTCCAGGGCGCCGGCAGCCCCGGCAACGACGGCATCGAACCCGACGCGGCGAGCTACGAGAACGCCTACCTCGTCATCGACCGCGAGGTGGATCTGTTCAACCTGCTGGTGCTGCCCAAGGACCGCAGCCACACCGACGCCACCACCCGCAAGCTGTGGGGGCCCGCCTCGGTGTTCTGCCTCAAGCGGCGCGCCTTCTTGCTGATGGATCCGCCCGACAACTGGCCCGACCAGCAAAGCGCCACCAGCGCGAGCGTCGGCGTGAACACGCTGCGCGTGGGACTGGTGAAGGACCACGCGGCGGTCTTCTACCCGCAGCTCAAGATCGACGAGGCCGGCAAGGACGTCTTCGTCGGCCCGAGCGGCGCGATCGCCGGGCTGATGGCGCGCATCGACGGCACGCGCGGCGTGTGGAAAGCGCCGG
>CAJPFZ010000192.1 GCA_905339355.1 Burkholderiaceae bacterium | reverse complement strand
AGACAGCGCCCGTCCGGGTGAACGACGGCGACCATCGTCGCCAGGTGATCGAGTGCGGTGTAGGGCGACAGCGGCCCCGAGCCGGATTCCGACGCCGCGTGGGGTGTCACTGCGGCAGTTTGGACAGCTCGCGCTTGATGGCCGCGATGTCGGCCTCCTTGCGCGCGATGGCGGCCTTCATGTCGGCCACGCGGTCGAGGTACTTCTGGTAGTTGCGCTCGTCGCCCTGGCGCTCGGGCTCGCCGTTGTTGAATTCCTTGCGCATCTCGGCGAGGCGCTCTTCCTCGCGGCGCAGTTCGCCTTCGAGGATGCGCCGCGCATCGCTGTCGCGCGCGCGCTGATCGTTCGGGTCGACACGTTCGCCGCCCGGGCGTGCGCCGTTCGGCGGCACCGGGGTGCCGGCGGCCGCCGGCCGCGGCTTGATCGACTGCACCACCGTGATCGGTGCGCCTTCGAGCGTGCGGCAGCCCTTGTCGCGCGCCTCCTTGGCCGACAGCGCATCGGTGTAGAGCACGGGGTTGCCGGGGCAACGGTAGACCTCGCGCGCCGGCTGCTGCGCTTGCGCGCCGGCGGCGACGGTGAGGAAAGCGAGCCAAAGGCCCCGGACGGCAACACGTTTCATGCGACTACTCCTGCGTTGAACAACGCAAGTGCTTGCACTCGCGATGACGCGCACCATTGTCGCGCAGGACCGAATGCCGCAAACACATGAAAAAAGGGACGGCGCAGGCCGTCCCTTCGTGCTTCGTGACCAGGATCACGCGCTGTAGTACATGTCGAACTCGACCGGGTGCGTGGTCATGCGGAAACGCGTCACCTCGGCCATCTTCAGCTCGATGTACGCATCGAGGTAGGCGTCGGTGAAGACGCCGCCCTTGGTCAGGAACGCGCGATCCTTGTCGAGGTAGTCGAGCGCCTGGTCGAGGCTGTGGCAGACGGTCGGGATCTTCGCGTCTTCTTCCGGCGGCAGGTGGTAAAGGTCCTTGGTAGCCGCTTCGCCCGGGTGGATCTTGTTCTCCACGCCGTCGAGGCCCGCCATCAGCAGCGCCGCGAAGCCGAGGTACGGGTTCATCAACGGGTCCGGGAAACGCGCTTCGATGCGGCGGCCCTTCGGGTTCGGCACGTACGGAATGCGGATCGAAGCCGAGCGGTTGCGCGAGCTGTAGGCGAGCTTCACCGGCGCTTCGAAGCCCGGCACCAGGCGCTTGTACGAGTTGGTGCCCGGGTTGGTGATGGCGTTGAGCGCGCGCGCGTGCTTGATGATGCCGCCGATGTAGAACAGCGCGAACTCGCTCAGGCCCGCGTAGCCGTCGCCGGCGAACAGGTTCTTGCCGTCCTTCCAGACCGACTGGTGCACGTGCATGCCCGAGCCGTTGTCGCCGACGATGGGCTTGGGCATGAAGGTCGCCGTCTTGCCGTAGGCATGCGCGACATTCGTGATGACGTACTTCTGCAGCTGCAGCCAGTCGGCGCGCTGCACCAGCGTGCTGAACTTGGTGCCAAGTTCCATCTGGCCGGCGTTGGCCACTTCGTGGTGGTGCACTTCGACCGGCACGCCCATCGATTCGAGGATCAGGCACATCTCCGAGCGCATGTCCTGGAACGAATCGACCGGCGGCACCGGGAAGTAGCCGCCCTTGACCGTCGGGCGGTAGCCGGAGTTGCCGTGCTCGTACTCCTTGCCGGAGTTCCAGGCGCCCTCTTCCGACTCGATGCGCGAGAAGGAGCCGGCCATGTCGACGCTCCAGCGCACGCTGTCGAAGACGAAGAACTCGGGTTCCGGGCCGAAGAAGGCGGAGTCGCCGATGCCCGATGACTTGAGGTAGGCCTCGGCACGCTTGGCCAGCGATCGCGGATCGCGCTCGTAGGGCTTGCCGTCGCCCGGCTCGATGACGTCGCAGGAGAGGATCAGCGTCGGCTCTTCGAAGAAGGGATCGATGTTGGCGGTGTTCGGGTCCGGCATCAGCAGCATGTCGGAGGCTTCGATGCCCTTCCAGCCGGCGATCGACGAACCGTCGAAGGCGTGGCCCGACGCGAACTTGTCTTCGTCGAAGTGCGACAAGGGCACGGTCACGTGTTGCTCTTTGCCGCGGGTATCGGTGAAGCGGAAGTCGACGAACTTGACTTCGTTCTCCGACACCATCTTCATCACGTCGGCGACGGTCTTGGCTGCCATCAAAAATCTCCTAGCGGGGACGCTCTGGGTGTGTGTTGA
>CAJPFZ010000191.1 GCA_905339355.1 Burkholderiaceae bacterium | reverse complement strand
CAGACGCAGCGGCGCGAGAAGGACGTGCGCTTCCTGTTCGTCAACCAGGGCGAGTCGGCCGAGGCGGTGCGTGCCTACCTGAGCGAGCAGAAGCTCGAGCTGGACAACGTGCTGCTCGACACCGGTTCGCGCCTCGCGCCTGCCGTCGGCTCGCGCGGCTTGCCGACCACGCTCTTCTACGACGCCGAAGGGCGGCGCATCGAGGCGCATTTCGGCGTGCTCAACGAGGCGGCGCTGGAAAGCCGCCTGCGCCGGCTTCGCCCTTAGACCACCCCGCCTGCGAGCGGCAACTCCACCGTGAACACCGCACCGCCGTCTTCGCGGTTGGCCGCCGTCAGCCGGCCGCCGTGCTGCTCGACGATGCCGTAGCTGATCGAGAGGCCAAGGCCCGTGCCCTGGCCGACCGGCTTGGTGGTGAAGAAGGGGTCGAACACCCGCGACAGATGCTCCGGCGCGATGCCCGGGCCGTTGTCGGCGAAACGCAAGCGCGCGACACCCTCGGCAGCGTCGTGTTCGCCGGCGATCGTCAGCAGCGCGTCGTCGCGCCGCCCCGCGGCATCGGCGGCGTTCTGGATCAGGTTGAGCATCACCTGCATCAGCTGGCCGGCGCTGCCGATCACCGTGCATGGCTGGGCCGGCGCCTGCCATTGAATCCGGAAGCGCGGCGCGGTGCCCTTGCGCACCCAGTGGATCGCGCGCTCGACCACCGAGGCGAGGTTCACCGGGCCGCGCTCCTCGCGGTCCATCGCCGAAAAGCGCTTCAGGCCGGCGACGATGTCGGCCGTGCGCTGCGCGCCTTCTTCCATGCCTTGCAGCAGCGAGGGCAGGTCGGCGAGCAGCGTATCGATGCGCAGCCCCGCGCGCAGCCCCGCCATCTCGGCCGGCGACGCGCCTTCGTGCAGCGCGCCGAGGTAGCGCTGCAGCCGCTCGCCATAACGCTGCAGGGCGTGCACGTTGCCGCGCACGAAGCTGATCGGGTTGTTGAGTTCGTGCGCCACGCCCGCCACCAGCCGGCCTAGCGAGGCCATCTTCTCCGAGTGCAGCAGCTGCTGCTGGGTGCGCTTGAGCGCCTCGTGCGTGTCGTGCAGCGCTCGGTAGGCGCGCTTGATCTCGGCGAGCGGCCGGCCCACGAACACATGCCCCGCGCGCTTGCCGCTCGCGCTGCGGCGCACGCTGCAGTTGAAGTCCACCGGCACGCGCTGCCCGGCGGCATCGAGCAGCTCGAGCTCCACCGTCGCGCTCGGTCGCATCACCAGCAGCGTCTGCAGCGTGTGGCGCAGGCGCGCGGCGCTCACCTCGTCGGCGAGCAGGCCGTCGATCGGCGTGCCGCGCAGTTGCGCATCGGTGCGGCCGACGAGATCGCACAAGGCGGTGTTGGTCTCTTCGATGACGCCGCTGCCGTTGCAGGCGATCAGCACGTCGCTCATCGACGACAGCAGGCTCATGATGAACTGCTGCGTCTGCTCCAGCTGCGCGTTCTTCTCCTCCAGCGCCACCTCGTCGGCGACCAGCTGCGTGTAGACCTCGTCCATCTTGCGGATCACGTCGAGCCAGGTCGACTCGTCCACGCCCTGCAGCTCGGTCGGGCTCGGCGGGAGGCGGGGGCGCTGCGTCATGGCGTGGACACCCGCGTCAATGCACGGTGCAGACCATGCACGGGTCGAACGAGCGCACCACGTGCTGCACGGCGAGCGGCATCGGGTCGCCGGCCGCCACCGGCGTGCCGACCAGCGCCGCCTCGAGCGCGCCCGGGGTGCCGTCGCCATCGCGCGGCGAGAAGTTCCAGCTCGTCGGTGCGACGATCTGGTAGTTGGCGATGCGCCCGTGGCGCACCGACAGCCAGTGGCCGAGCGCGCCGCGTGCGGCCTCGGTGAGGCCGACGCTGTCGCCGTCTTCGGGCAGGCGCGATCGAGCGTAGAAGGGTTCACGCGGCACCAGCGACTGCAGCCACTGCTCCATCAGCGGCAGCACCATGGCCACCTCCAGCAGCCGCGCAAGCACTCGCGTGTAGACCGTGGCGCCGCAGCGCGCCACCGCCGCGCGCACGAGCGGCTGCCCGGCGACGAGCTGGCGCGCGATCGCGCCGGTCTCGACCACGCGCCGGGCGAGGCGCGGCGCCTTGTTCCAGGTGTAGGCGCCGTGCTTGTCGGGCGCGGGTTGCGTGATGCCCTCGCGCGGGTGGCGCGGGATGCCGCGCTCGTCGGCCATCCAGGCGTGGCTGATGTCCTCGCGGATCGCCCCGAGGTCGAGCGTGTTCATTCCGCTTGATTCGTCCCACACGCCACGCGGCACGACGGCGCCGCTGCCGGGCTGCGGATAGGCGCCGTAGCTCAGGTAGCGCCCGGGCCCGCGGCCCAGCCGGTCGAGCCCGAGCGAGCGCACCAGGCCGAGAAAGAGTCGCAGGTCGCCGGCGGCGGGGCCGCGCTCGACCCAGGCGTCGAGGGCGGCCTCGTCGGCCAGGCTCGCCACCTCTTCCAGCGGGGCGCCGAACAAGGTCTCTTCGGCGAAGGCGCGGAACTCGCGCACGAGTGCCAGCAGCCGCAGGCATTCGCTCGGCTGCAAGGCGCGTGCGCTGCCGCCGGGCACCACGCTGCCGCTCATCGGCCACTTGCCGCCGAGCGTGCCCATGATCGTGAACCAGCGCTGGCGCGCGGCAATGGCGCGCGCGGCATGTTCTCCGCGGCCCGCCGCGAAGCGCCGCTCGACTTCGGCAAAGCCGGGCTGCGCGCGGTAGGCCGGCCGTGCGAAGTCGGGCATGAAGAACAGGTAGAAGTGCGTCACGTGGTCGGCGAGGTTTTCGGTGGCCGACATCAGGTTCACCGCGTGCACGCCGTTGGGCGGCGCGGCGGCGCCCGCCAGCGCGGCGAGTGCCCGCGCGGCGGCGACCGACTGCGACAGCGAGCAGATGCCGCAGATGCGCGGCACGATGGTCAGCGCATCCATCGGGTCGCGGCCGGCGAGCATGGTCTCGAAGCCGCGGTAGAGCGTGGAGGTGACGAAGGCTTCGCGCACGCGGCCGTGTTCGATCTCGAGCCGAACTTCGAGGTCGCCCTCGACGCGGTTGAAGGGGCCGACGAGCAGTCGGGTCATGGCCTCGCCCGCACGCCCCGTTCGGGCTGAGGTATCGAAGCCCCACCCTTCGATCGCGAAGCGACCCTGCCCTGAGGTATCGAAGGATCCGGGCGAGCGGGTTCGGACTTCGATACCTCAGTCCGAACGGAGCTTGTGGCCAGCGACCGCTTCACTTCAACCCCGTCTTCTTCGCCGTCGGCGCCACGACGATGTGGTCGGCATTCGCGTTCTGCCGCACCCGCCTCGGCGTCGCGCTCTTCGACAACGAGGCGAGCGCGATGAACCAGGCCTTGGGCATGTCGGTCGGCAAGCCGATCGGGATGCCGGCGAGCTTGGGCGTCACGTCGAACGCATGGCCCGGGTCCTGGAAACCAGGCTCCGTGCAACTGATGCACGCATAGCCGCCGGTGGTGCAGGCGCCCTGGCCGTTCCACAGCCGCAGGTTGCAGTCGGCGTGGGCCTGCGTGCCCTTGCAGCCGCGGTGTTCCATCAGGCAGCCCTGGTCGCTCGGCTGGGCCGCGCTCGCCTTGAACTCGTAGTACTCGTTGCGGTTGCAGCCGTGGTGCACGAGGTGGTCGGCGTAGAAGCGCGGGCGCTGCACCGCATCCAGGTCGTCGGCGCCCAAGCGGCCGGTGGCCAGCGCGGCCAGCGTTTCGATCACCCAGCCGGGGTGTGTCGGGCAGCCCGCGATGTTGATCACCGGCAGCCCGCTGCGCGAGCGAAAGCCTGCACCGAGCAGCCCCCCCGGCGTGTCGTCCTCGAACTGCAGGCCGCAGGCTTCGGTGGCGTTGATGCCGCTCGCGCTGATGCCGCCGAAGGCCGCGCAGCTGCCGACCGCCGCCACGTGCCGCGCCACAGCCGCCAGCTCGCTCACCCAGTGGATCAGCGGCCGCCCGCTGCCGCCCATGCGCTGGAAGCGTCCGCTGCCGTTCGGCCCGCGCAGCAGCGCCCCTTCGACCACGAGCACGTCGAGCGCGCGCCGGCCCGACTCGCAGTCCTCCAGCAATTGCAGGAACGCCGGCCCGCCCTCGGCCGACAAGGCCGGGTGCCACAGCAGATCGATGCCGCTGCCCTGCAGCAGGCGATGAAAGTTCACCGTGTCGGCGTTGAGCAGCGACATGCTGCAGCCGCCGCACCCGCCGGCCTGCAGCCACAGCAGCGACAGGGGCCGGTTCACGACGGCTTCTCCGAGCCCGGCGCCTCGACCATGCCGAAGCGGATCAGCTTCGCGCGCAGCCCCACGCGCGACAGGTTCAGCTCATGCGCCGCGCGCGTCTTGTTCCAGCGGTGGCGCTGCATCGCTTCGCGCAGGATGGCCGCCTCCATCGCATCGAGCCGCTCGGCGAGCGTGCCGACCTCGGGAAGCATGCCGTCGGAAGAATGCGCCGCTGCCGGCGCCTCGCCGCGCAGCACCCGGGCCGACAGCCACGCCGGCTCGATCACCGGCCCGTCGGCCAGCGCCACCGCGCGCGCGATCTCGTTGCGCAGCTCGCGCACGTTGCCGGGCCAGGCATAAGCCGTGAGGCAAGCCAGCACGCCGTCGCCGAAGCGCATGCCGGGGCGGCCCAGTTCGCCCGCCACGCCCGCAAGCAGGTGCTCGGCGATCGGAGCGATGTCGCCTCGCCGCTCGCGCAGCGGCGGCACGTGCAGCGTCACGCCGGCGAGGCGGTAGTAGAGATCCTCGCGGAAGCGGCCGGCGCGCACGTCGGCCTCGAGGTCGCGGTGGGTGGCCGACAGCACGCGCACATCCACCGGCACCGAGCGGCTGCTCCCTACCGGCCGCAGCTCGCCCTCCTGCAGCACGCGCAGCATCTTCACCTGGAACGCCGGCGTCGTCTCGCCGATCTCGTCGAGGAACACCGTGCCGCCGTGGGCCCGCTGCAGCAGGCCGATGTGGTCATCTGTCGCGCCGGTGAAGGCGCCGCGCTTGTGGCCGAAGAGCTCGCTTTCGAGCAGCGTGTCGGGAATCGCGGCGCAGTTCTCCACCACGAACGGCCCGCCGGCGCGTGGGCTCGCGAAGTGGATCGCACGCGCGAGCAGCTCCTTGCCGGTGCCCGATTCGCCGGTCACCAGCACCGGCAGGTCCACCCGCGACAGCCGCTCGCCGAGCGCGCACAGCGTGTCCAGCGGGCTGCCCGGCTGGCGCGCCATGCGCGAGAAGTCGAACGCCGCGCAGGCATGGGCCTGCCGCTGCGCGCGCTTGCCGCGCAGCGCAGGCGCGCCGGCACGCAATTCGAGTTCGAGGCGCAGCACGTCCTGGCTCAGCGAGCGCGCCTCCACCGCCTGGCGCACCACGTTGATCAGGTGGTCGGGCACCCAGGGCTTGAGGATGTACTGGTGGATGCCGGCCTCGTTGATGCCGGCCACGATGTCTTCACTGTCGGTGTAGCCCGAGATCACGATGCGCACGATGTCCGGCCAGCGCGTGCGCACCTCCTTGAGGAACTGCACGCCGGTCAGGTCCGGCATGCGCTGGTCGCACAGGATCACCGCCACCGGCTGGCGCTCCAGCTGCGTTCGCGCGTCGGCGGCGCTCTCGGCGAGCAGCACCTCGAAGTCTTCTTCCAACGTGCGCCGCATCGCTTCGAGCGAGCGCGGCTCGTCGTCCACCAGCAGCACGGTGGCGAGCGCGCCCGCTCGCCCGGCGGCGGGCATCGACAGCGGATCGGGAGCGTTCATCGTCAACCTGCTCTCTGTTCGGTCTCAGCGGTGCAACGCGAGGTGCCGCGGGGTCCACGCGTGCGGCTTGCGGTGCACGAAGTGATGACGCGCCACGTGGTACGACGGGTCGAAGCCGAAAAAGTTGAGCCGCATGCGGCGCAGCTCCTCGTCGCGGTAGTCCTGCAGCGGGCGCTGGGCTTCGTCGTGTTCGCGTGCATGCGCCTTGGCGGCGATGCGCTGCGCTAGCTCGGGCGACGCCGCCAACGCGAGCGCGTGCTGCTCCACTGCCGCGTCGAAACCGTCCGCGTCGCTGCTCAGCACCGCGTCGAGGAGGCCGGCGGCGAGCGCCTGGCGCGCCCCCACCGGCAGGCGGCCACGCATGATGTCGTGCGCCTGTGCCGCGCCCACGCGCCGCGGCAGCAGGTAGGTCCAGTACTCGCTGCCGTACAGGTTGCCCATGTTCTTGTAGTGCGGGTTGAGCACCACGCCGGCATGCGCCCACACCTCGTCGGCCGCGAGCGCGAGGAAACAGCCGCCGGCGCCTGCGTTGCCGCGCAAGGCCGACACGGTGAGGCGGCCGGTGAGCGAGAGGAGGGCGAGCGCCACGTCGTCCATCGCCTCGATGTTCGCCATCGATGCGTCGGCGGCACTGCCGCCGTCGAGCGCGGCCGCCTCGATGTCGTGCAGATGGATGCCGTTGCTGAAGAAGTCGCTGCCGCCGTCGAGCACCAGCACCTGCGTGTCGCGCGCGGCCACCTCGGCAAGCGCGGCCTGCAGGCGGCGGCACTGGCGCGTGCTCATCGCGCCGTTGTGGAACTCGAAGCTCAGCACGCCGATGCGTGCGCCGGCCGGGCCCGCTTCGCGGTAGCGCGGTTCGTCCCAGGTGTGAGCGTCGCGTTGCAGCGGCACCGCGAGTTCGGGGAGGCCGGCCGATTCGGCGGCGAAGGCGCGCGTGGCCGCGAGCTTGAGTGCCGGCGCCGCGGAGGACGAATGGCGGCGCACGTGGCCGATCCACACGCCGCCGTCGCGTGTCAGTCGCAGCAGCGCCGGGCCGCGTCGCGCCACGATGTCGCCGGACGTGCCGGCGGCGCAGCGCGCGAGGTCGGCGGGGTTGGCCTGATGCGCGTCGAACAGGTGCGCTGGCGTGCCGAACAGCCGGTCGCCGACACCGGGAAAGCCGTCGGCGGCGCGGATCTTGGCGAGCACAAGCGACGTGTCGTCGGCCGCCCAGTCGATCGCACGTTGCGATTGCGCCATCAGCGGTTGCCAGCGGCCGAGCGAGGACGGCGGGTCGGGGTCGCTGTTCCAAGAGGTGCTGCCCGGCGTGCAGCGTGCGAGGGCTTCGAAGACGGCCGCCACGGCGTGCTTCACGACCTCGTGGCGGTAGAGGCTCGCCTTGCTCGCGCCCGGTCGCGGGGTGAAGGCCCGCCAGGCGCGCACCGGGCCGGCGTCGTACTCGCCGGTGGCTTGCAGCACGGTCACGCCCCAGCTTGTTTCGCCGCGCGTGATGCACCAGTCGAGCGCCGAGGGCCCGCCGTCGCCGGGCGGCCCGGGGTGAACGACCAGGCAGGTTCGCGTGGACCAGACCGACTCGGGGATGCGCCGCTTGAGGAAGGGCGCGATGACGACATCTGGCTGCCACAGCGCGACCGCTTCCTGCGTCACGCTGTCGGCGATGTCGAGCTCGACCGACACCTCGTGACCGGCAGCGCGCAGCTCGACGAACAGGCGCTGCGCGAGTCCATTGAAGGCGTGGGTGAGGAGGAGGATCTTCATGACGATTCCGTCATGCCGGCGAAGGCCGGTGCACATGTGGCGAAGTCCCGCAGGCCGCGCGGCGAACCGATGCCGATTCGGCATCCGATGCCTGTTCGGCAAATCGATGCCGTTCGGCAAATCGATGCCCGTCGGGCAAACCAACGCCCGTTCGGGCTGAGGTATCGAAGCCCTCGTGCGATGTGCCACTCGCCCTGGCATACCAACTCAACCGGTTCGGCCTGAGCTTGTCGAAAACTCCGTGCCAGCCCACCTCGGGCTTCGATACCTCAGCCCGACCCTTCGATACCTCAGGGCGAACGGGTTTGGGCTTCGATACCTCAGCCCGAACGGTGTTGGTGTACCGCGATGCACGTTCCGGACAGCCGCGGGCGATCGCCGGGATGACGCCCTGCGGGGCGGCTGACCTCTGACGGAGCGTGGGCGACGAGTTCATATCAACAAATCCGCGGCAACGGCTCGCCCGACAACCAGTCCACCACGCGCCGACCACCAAACCGCGTGGCCATCTGCACGAAGCGGTGTTCGTCCTCGATCACCTCGCCGATGCGCGCCGCGTTCGCGCCGAGCGGGTGCGCACGCATCGCCGCCAGCACCGCCTCGGCGGCCTGCGGCGCCACCGCCGCCACCAGCTTGCCTTCGTTGGCGATGTACAGCGGGTCGAGCCCGAGCAGCTCGCACGCCGCCTCGACCTGCGGCTGCATCGGGATCGCCGCTTCGTCGATCAGCATGCCGACGCCCGACTGCCGCGCGATCTCGTTCAGCGTGGTGCCGAGTCCGCCGCGGGTCGGGTCGCGCAGCACGTGCACCGCGCCGGGCGGCGCGGCGGCGAGCATCGCGGCCACGAGCGTGTGCAGCGCAGCCGTGTCCGACACCACCTCCGTCTCGAACTGCAGCGACTCGCGCCGCGACAGCACCGCCACGCCGTGTTCGCCGATCGTGCCCGACAGCAGCAGCACGTCGCCCGGCCGCGCGTTGGCGCCGCCCACCGATTCACCGGCCGGCACCACGCCGACCCCGGTGGTCGCGATGAAGCAGCCGTCGCCCTTGCCCTTCTCGACCACCTTGGTGTCGCCCGTCACCACCGGCACGCCGGCCGCGCGCGAGGCGGCGGCCATCGAGTCGACGACGCGTTTCAGCTCCGCCAGTGCAAACCCCTCTTCGAGGATGAAGCTCGCCGCGAGGTACAGCGGCCGCGCGCCGAGCATCGCCACGTCGTTGACCGTGCCATGCACCGCCAGGCAGCCGAGGTCGCCGCCGGCAAAGAACAGGGGCGACACCACGTGCCCGTCGGTCGACATCACGAGCCTGCCGCCCTCGAGCAGCTCGGGCGGCACCGGCAGCAGCGCGCCGTCGTTGCCCTGGCGCAGGAACTCGTTGTCGAAGGCGCGTGCGAACACCTCCTCGATCAGCTGCATCGAGGCACGACCACCGGCCCCGTGATTCATGTCGACGCGGCCGTGCTTCAAGTCGAGCGGCCGCACGTAGTCCTTCTTCACCGTCATGCCGCGTCCTTCGTGTCCCGATTCATGTCGCGCTTCATGTCCCGATACCGCCCATACGAGTAATGCGCCGAACACGCCCCCTCGGTCGACACCATGCACGAGCCGACCGGGTTTTCCGGCGTGCAGACGTTGCCGAACAGCTTGCAGTCGACCGGCCGCTTCACGCCGCGCAGGATCGCGCCGCACTCGCACTGCTTGTGGTCGGGCACCGGCCGGTACTCGAGGCCGAAGCGGCGCTCGGCGTCGAAGGCCGCGAACCCGGGGCGGATCTTCAGCGCGCTGTAGGGCACCTCGCCGAGCCCGCGCCACTCGAAGCGCTCGCGCAGCTCGAACACCTGCGACACCGCCTGCTGCGCCGCGAGGTTGCCCTCGCGCGTGACTGCGCGGGCGAATTCGTTCTCCACCTCGGCGCGTCCTTCGTTCACCTGGCGCACCAGCATCAAGAGCGCCTGCATCACGTCCAGCGGTTCGAAGCCGGCGATCACCACCGGCTTGCGGTACTCCTCGGCGAAGTGCTCGTAGGGCATGGAGCCGATCACGATGCTCACGTGCGCCGGCCCGATGAAGCCGTCGATCGGCACCGTGCCCCACTCCCGCACCTCGGCCGATTCGAGGATGTGCGTGATCGCGCTTGGCGTCAGCACGTGGCAGCTGAGCACGCTGAAGTTGGCGAGGCTCTCGCGCGCCGCCTGCTGGATGACGAGCGCCGTCGGCGGCGTGGTGGTCTCGAATCCGATCGCGAAGAACACCACCTCGCGCGCGGGGTTCTCGCGCGCGAGCCTGAGCGCATCCGCCGCCGAATAGACCATGCGGATGTCGCCGCCGCGCGCCTTGGCCTTCATCAGCGACAGGCCGCCCGACGCCGGCACGCGCATCGTGTCGCCGTAGCTGCAGACGATGGCGCCGCGATCGAGCGCGAGGCCGATCGCCTGGTCGATGCGGCCGATCGGCAGCACGCACACCGGGCAGCCGGGGCCGTGGATCATGCGCACCTCAGGCGGCAACAGCTCGGCGATGCCGTAGCGCGAGATCGCGTGGGTGTGGCCGCCGCAGAACTCCATGAAGCTGTAGCGCCGGCCGGGCTGCACTTCGGCGGCGATGCGCTCGCCGAGCCCGCGCGCCAGTGCGCCGTCGCGGAACTCGTCGACGTACTTCATGACGCTACCGCGTCACTACCGCCGCCGCCGGCAGCCGCCAGCTCGGCGAACAGCGCGAGCGTGCGCGCGGCTTCGTCGGGGTCGATCTGCCCGATCGCGTGGCCCACGTGCACGATCACGTAGTCGCCGACCTGCGCCTGCGGCGTCAGCAGCACCGACACCTCCTTGCGCACGCCGCCGAGCTCGACCAGCGCCTGGCCGCCCTCGTGCAGCGCCACCACCCGCGCCGGCAGCGCTAGGCACATATCGTGACCTCCAGGCCCTCGATCACCGTCAGCGGCGCGGTCACCGTGTGCGCGGCGATCCACGCCTGGCCGAGCGCGAGTCCGGCATCGCCCGGCCCGACCGAACGCGGCTGGCGCACCGTCAGGCCGGCCGCTTGCAGCGCCGAGGTGAGCCGCCCGGTCAGCACGCGGTTGAAGAAGCAGCCGCCGCCGAGCAGCACGCTGTCGATGCGGTCGCGGTAGGCGGCGCGGATCGCCGCAATGGCGAGCGCCTGCACGAGCTCCAGGTGGAAACGCGCCGCGCCTTCTTCGGCCCAGCCGGCATCGGCCTGCGCGAGCATCAGCTCGGCGAGCGGGCGCATGTCGAGACCCTGCAGCCCGTCCACCTGCGGTTCGGGGTGCGTCGCGAGCCAGGCGGCGGCGGTGCGCTCTAGCGCCATCGCCGCCTCGGCTTCGGCAGCCTGCTTGACGCTGATGCCCAGCAGCCCCGCGGCTGCGTCGAACCAGCGGCCGGTGCTGCTGCTCGTCGGGCAGTTGATGCCGCGTTCGAGCATGCGCGCCACGCCGGCGCTGAGGGTCTTGCCCACCCGCCCGGCGAAACGCGGCACGATCTCGTCGCCGCGGCCCAGCAGGTGCAGCGCCGAAGCCGCCATGCGCCAGGTGTCGCGCGCCGCCGCGTCGCCGCCGGGCAGCGCCAGCGGCGTCAGGTGATCGAGGCGCCGCCAGTCGGCGCCGGCCACGCGCAGCAGTTCGCCGCCCCAGGCGGTGCCATCGGTGCCGAGGCCCACGCCATCGAGCGCGAGCCCGATGGCGGGCCGGTTGCTGCCGAGCTCGGCCTGCACGACGCCGATGTGCGCGTGGTGGTGCTGTACCGCCACGGCCGGCACGCCGAGCCGGTGCGCCAGCGCGATCGCGAGCTGCGTGCTCGGAAAGTCCGGGTGCAGATCGTGCGCCACCGCCTCGATCGGACCGCTCGCGATGTCGAGCAGCGACTCGACCGAGGCTTCGAGCGCGCGACATGCGTCGGGCGTGCCGAGGTCGCCGTGCAGCGCCGACCAGTGCACCATGCGGCCGTCGAGCAGGCAGGCGGTGTTCTTGAGCCACGCGCCCACCGCGAGCACGCGCGCCGGCGCCTCGCGCGGCAGGGTAGTGACGGTGCTCATGCCGCACCCGCCGCAGTCGCCGCCGCTGGGGCTGCGGCGTGGGGATGGGCGTGCGCCTCGGATGCGCCGTGCATGTCATGCGTGTGTGCCGACTCCAGCAGCCAGTCGAGCCAGGCGTCCATGCCCTGGCCGGTCTTGGCTGAGACCAGCAGCACCTCGATGGCCGGGTTCACGCGCAGCGCGTACTCGATGCAGCGCGGCACGTCGAAGTCGACATGCGGCAGCAGGTCGATCTTGTTGAGCACCAGCAGGCGCGCGGCGGCGAACATGTCGGGGTACTTGAGCGGCTTGTCCTCGCCCTCGGTCACCGACAGGATCGCGATCTTGGCGCGCTCGCCCAGGTCCCACATCGCCGGGCAGACGAGGTTGCCGACGTTCTCGATGAACAGCAGCGC
>CAJPFZ010000190.1 GCA_905339355.1 Burkholderiaceae bacterium | reverse complement strand
CGCGTTCCTCGCGTTCCTCACAGAGCGCGAGCTTGGCGGCGAGCGTGTCGCACTCGGCGCGCCAGCGCTGCTGCACGCTGTCGTTGAGCCGCTGCTGGGCGGCGGCGCGCACATCGCGAAAGCGCGCGTCGAGCGCGCCGGCCGCGCCGCGCGGCAGATCGACGGGCTGGCGCCAGGCACGTTCCACCTCGGCGAGCGTGCGCCCGAGTTCGTCCGCGGCGCCGTCGCCGTTCAGCGCCTCGAGGCGCTCCAGCAGCCCTTCGCGCGCCGCCAGGTTGGCTGCGATCTCGGCGTCGCGCGCGCCGAACGCGGCCTCGCGCTGCGCGAACAGCGCGTCGCTCGCGGCGCGGAAGCGGGCCCACAGCGCACTCTCCACCGCACGCGCGAGCGGCAGCGTTTGCGCGTGCTGTTGCCACTCGGCCTGCAGGTCGCGCAGGCGCGGCACGGCGTCGCGCATCTGCGGGTGTTCGCGCAACTCCTCCACCAGCGCTTCGGCGCGCACGATCAGCTGCTCGCGCACCGCCGCGGCGGCGCGCCGGGCTTCCTGCAGCGGCGCCTCGACACGTTCGACGGTTTCGCGCACGCGCTGCTGCAGCGCCGCGCGCGCAGCGGCGGGCACCGTGTGTTCGATCGGGCCGAGCTGGCGCCACGCGGTGTGGAAGCGCTCCAGCGCGCGCACATGCTCTTTCCACGGCACCGCCGAGGCGCCCTCCTCCGTCGATCCGGCAGGGTCGGGCAAGGCCTCCAGTTCGGCCAGCAATGCTTCGCGCGCCGAGAGGTTGTCCTGCCGCGCGGCCTTCAGCGCAGCCTGCTGGGTGGCCACGGGCTGGTGCGCGGTGTGCAGCGCAGCGTCGAAGCGTTGCCACAGCGCCTGATGGGCCGGCGCGCCGAGGCGGTCGAGTTCCTTCCAGCGATGGCGCAGCGTGTGGATGGCCTCGGCGTGGTCCTTGAGGCGCAGCTTGGGCGCCGCGGGTGCGTCGGTCGAGGGCGGCGTTGTCGCGGCCAGCGTCAGGCGCGCCAGCTCCTCGGCCTCGGCCATCAGGTCGTCGCGCGCACGCCCGCCGCCCCATTGCTGCCAGCCTTTGAGCCGCGCATGTTCGGCCAGCAGGGCCTGGTGGCGGGCGCGCCGCCGGTCGCCCGGCATCTCGCCGTGCATGGGCGCGAGGGCCGCATCGATGGCCTGCAGATGCTGCTGCATCGCGCCGAGCTGGCCCTCGGCGAGCGCGGCTTCGGCCTGCCCCAGCAGCGCATCGAGGCTGCGCAGGTGGTCGGCGTCGGGGCCCTTGGGCGCGGCCGGCGGCGGTGCCGCTTCCGTGGGCATGGGCGCCGCCGGGGCGTGCGCATGCAGCCACTGCGCGAAGCGCTGGTCGAGCATGCGAGCCAGTTCGACGTCGGCCAGCGGCGCGAGAGCCTGCCAGTCCTCCGGACGAACCGGTTCCCGGACGCCATCCGTCTCGCACGCCACCCCGGCAGAGTGCCCCCGCGCGTCGAGCCAGGTCAGTCGCGCCTCGACCTGCGCGGCGGTGTGCAGCGCAGCCTGCAGGGCGCCACCGAGTTCGGCCGCGGCGGGCACGTAGGGACTCGACTCGTGCAGCGCCTGTGCCGCCTGGCGCGACGCGGCGAGGTCGTCGGCGCTGCCATCGGCGGCGGCTCGTGTGCAGGCGAGCCGCAATGCAGCGAGTGCTCGTTGCGCGTCGGCGGACCAGCGCTGCAGCTGCTGCTGCCGTTCGCCCTGCTCGCGCACGGCGGCATTGAGCCGATCGCGCAAGGCATCGAACTCGCTCACCTGCGCCGGATCGAGCAAGGCCGCATCGAGCGACTGCCAGTCGCGGTCCAGCGAGACCAGCCGGTTGGCCGGCACGGGGGTCACGCCGGCGAGCGCAGAGGCCGAGGCCAGCAGCGCCTGCGCGCGCGCCCGGGCCTCGCGCCGCGCCACCGCCGTTTCGAGGCGCCGCTTGGCGGCCCGGTGCACTCTCCGGTCGTGGCCGCGCAGTTCGCGCTCGGCTTGCCGCAGCGCGTCCTCGGCGGCCAGCGCTTCCACGGCGGCCACCCTCACCTCCGGCGGCGCGGCGGACTGCACGATGCCGAGCAGCGCCGCGTCGTTGCCTTGTGCCGATTGCAGCTGCGCCTGCCACGCCGCGCCATCCACGGCGGGCTTCGGCTTGTTCTCGACGCGCCGTTCGGAGGGCTTGGCGGGCGCATCGACCGCGGGCCGGGAAGCGGCGGCCTTCGCCGCGTCGACGCCGCCACGTTTCTTGAAGAACCAGCTCAGCATGGGTGGGAGTCAGGTAGGCAGGAATGGGACACGTCACATGCCGCGCAAGCCCGCGGCTGCGCGCAGTGTAGGTCGAAGGTGAAACCCCGCAGTGTGCGCGAAGGGACGCGCTCAGGGATTGAACGTGCGCACGAGCACCAGCGAGATCGACGGAAAGAACAGCAGCAGCACGATGCGCAGCAAGTCCGATGCGAGGAAGGGCATCACGCCCTTGAAGGTGTCCTTCAGCGGCACGTCCTTCGCGAGCCGGTTGATGATGTAGACGTTCATGCCCACCGGCGGGTGCACGAGGCCGATCTCCACCACCATCAGCGCGAGGATGCCGAACCAGATGCTCTTCTCGGTCTGGCCGAGCCCCCAGAAGTCCAGGCCCATCACGACCGGATAGAAGATCGGAATCGTCAGCAGGATCATCGCGAGGCTGTCCATCACGCAGCCGAGCAGGATGTAGATCACGAGGATGGTCGCCATCACGAGCAGCGGCGACAACTGCTGCGCCTGCACCCAGGCTGCGAGTTCGACCGGCATCTGCGACAGGGCGAGCGCGGTGTTCAGCATGTCCGCACCGAGCAGCACGAGAAAGATCATCGCGGTGGCCTGCGCCGTGCCGAGCGCGCTGGCAATCAGCCCCTTCAGCCGCATGCCGCCGCTGACCACGGCGAGGATGCCGCAGGCGGCGGCACCGATCGCCGCGGCCTCGGTCGGGTTGGCCCAGCCGCCGTAGATGCCGACGATGACGACGATGAACACGCCGAGCACCGGCGCCACGGCGACGAAGGCGCGGATGCGCTGCGGCCACGGCGTGCGCGGACCGGCCGGCCCGATGTGCGGTTTCCAGCTGACGAGCAGGCGAACGACCAGCATGTAGCCGACCATCGCGATGATCCCCGGCACGACGGCCGCCATGAACAGCTTGCCGATGGATTCCTGCGTGAGGATGGCGTAGATGACGAGCGGCACCGACGGCGGAATGAGGATACCCAGCGTGCCGCCGGCCGCGAGCGCGCCGGTCGAGAGGCTGCCGGAGTAGCCGAGCTTTCTCAGCTGCGGCAGCGCCACCTGCCCCATCGTCGCCGCAGTGGCAAGCGAGGAGCCGCAGATCGCGCCGAAGCCCGCGCAGGCGCCGATCGCGGCCATCGCCACGCCGCCCTTCATGTGGCCGAGAAAGGCGTTGACGAAGCGGAACAGCGCCGCGCTCAGCCCGCCGTGGGTCGCGAACTGCCCCATCAGGAGAAACAGCGGAATCACCACCAGGTCGTAGTTCGACAGGCGCGCGTAGGGCAGGTTCTTCAGCGAGTTCAGCAGCGGCATCACTTCGCCGCCGGTGAGGAAGACATAACCCGCCGCGCCGATCGAGAACATCGCGATGCCGATCGGCACGCGGATCACGAGCAGCACCATCAGCGCGCAGAAGATGATCCCGCCGACCGCGATGCCGCTCATGCTCTGGTCCCCGGGGGACGGCGCCGTGCCCGCCAGTGCAGCCGCGCCATGTAGAAGCCCGCCGTGCCGAGCAGCAGGAACCCCGGGACCATCAGGATCTGGCCGATCCACAGCGGCCAGCCGAGGATCATCGTGGTCTCGCCGGCCTCCTTCACCGACAGCGCGCCGGCCAGCACGCGCCATGCGAGCAGGCTGCCGAACAGGCCCACCATGAGCGATCCGGCCGCGTCGAGAAAATGCACCTTGGCAGGCGCCCAGCGGTGCGTGAAGAAGTCTACCTTCACGTCGCCGCCGTTCATGTGGCAGTAGGCAAAGAAGGCCGAGGAGGCGAACGCGCTGCACACCTGCAGCAGCTCGACGTCGCCAGGCACCGGCGTCGACCAGAGCTTGCGGCCGACGATGCTTGCCAGCGTCATCAGCACGAGGCCGACGAACACCAGCCCGCCCGCGACCGCCGCCGCCTGGTTGACGCGCAGCAGCAGCCTGCCCCAGGGCCCGAAGGCGGTGTGCATCGGCGCCGTCTCGACCGCGATCGCTTCTTGCATGATGTCGTTTGCTGTGGTCGGTGGCGGCACAGGCAGGCGCCCGCTCGCCGGGGCAAGCCTCGGCGAGTCAAAAGGCTCGGGCCCGGCCTACTTCTTGTACTTCGCGAGCAGCGCCTGCGCGTCCTGCAGCATCTGCTTGCCCGGCTGGCCGGCCTTGTCCATGTTCGAGACCCACTCGTCGTACAGGCCGCTCGACGCTTTCACCCACTGGTCGAGTTCGCTGCCGGGGATCGTGTAGAAGACGTTGCCGCGCGCGGTGGCGGCCTTGCGCCCGGGCTCGGCGCTCTCGTCCCAGGTGCGGCCGGCCATCGCCGACAGGCCGGCCCCGCTGTTCTTGTCGATGACGGCCTTCAGGTCGGCCGGCAGCGAGTTGTACTTCGCCGGATTCATCGCGAGCGTGAACACCGCCGTGTAGAGCGCCGGGCGCGTGGGATCGGTCTCGCTGTCGTACTTCACCATCTCGTGAAGCTTGACCGAGGGGATCACTTCCCAAGGCAGCAGGAAGCCGTCGATGACGCCCTTGGACACCGCTTCGGGCACCTGCGGCAGCGGCATCGCCACCGGCGTGGCGCCGAGCGAGGCGAGCAGCTTGTTGGTCATGCGCGTCGGTGCGCGGAACTTCAGGCCCTTGAGATCGGCCATGGTCTTGACCTGCTTGTCGCGCGTGTGCAGGTAGCCGTTGTCGTGCACCGCGAACATCAGCGGCTTGATGCCGCGCTGGTCGAACTCGGCCTTGCCGTACTTCGAGTAGAAGTCCCACGCCGCCTTCGAACCGGCCTCGGCCGAGGTCGTGATGAAAGGCAGTTCGAACACCTCCATCACCGGGAAGCGGCCGGCCGTGTAGCCCGGCAGCGTGAAGGCGATGTCGACGACGCCGTCCTTGGCCTGGTCGATCAGCTGCGCGGGCGTGCCGCCCAGCTGCATCGCGGGATAGATCTGGCACTTGAGCCGGTTGTTGGAATCGGCGGCGATCTTGTCGCACCATGGCTGCAGGATCTTGGTCGGGGGCATCGCGGCGGGCGGCCAGAAGTGATGCACCTTCAGCGTGACCTCCTGCGCGAGGGCGCCAAGCGAGACCGACGCGGTGGCGGCGGCAGCGAGAAACTTGAGAGCGAATGATTTCATCGGGGGCCTCTGGACAAGGATGGCGGCACAGACGAGTGTGGCGGCATGTTAGGAGCGCTCGCTCGGGCCGCGTTACAGGGTTGTCGACTAGGCGGCGCGCTGCCGGTTCGGTGGCCGCACCGCGGCCGCAGCCGCGTCGCCGGGCACGGACGCGAATCTGCATACTGGCGAACATGCCACCAGGGACTCAGGCCATGCACAACGCCGATCGCCGCGCCTTCGATGACCGCATGCCGCGCCGCCCCGGTCGCCGCACTGCACGTCCGCTGCCATGACCGGCACGCTGGACGTCATCGTTCTCGGCGCCGGCATGGCGGGCGCGTCGCTCGCCGCGGAACTCGCACCGCGATGCCGGGTGCTGCTGCTCGAACTCGAAGACCAGCCCGGCCGCCATGCCACCGGCCGCTCGGCGGCGATGTTCTTCGAGAGTTACGGCAACGCCACGGTTCGCGCCCTGACGCGCGCCAGCCGTGCCTTTCTCGAGCACCCGCCGCAGGGTTTCACTGACGCCCCCCTGCTCAGCCCGCGCAGCGCGCTGTTCGTGGCCGACGCGCCTCGCCGCCATCTGCTCGACGCGATGCTCGGCGCCGCCGACGCGCCGCCCAGCCTGCAGCGTGTGGACACCGAATCGGCCGGCCGGCTGTGCCCCATCCTTCGGCGCGACTGGCTGGCTGCGGCGGCCGTCGACGACACCGGCCACGACATGGACGTCGCCGCCATCCACCAGGGCTACCTGCGGCGGGCACGCCAGGCCGGCGCGGCGGTCGTGCTGGGCGCGTTCGAGCTCACGATCAGACGCGCGGGCACGCAGTGGCGCGTCGCGTCGCGCGCGGGCACCTTCCAAGCGAACGTGCTGGTGAACGCGACCGGCGCGTGGGCCGATCAGGTCGCGCGCCAGGCGGGCGCGCGGCCGGTGGGTCTGCAGCCGATGCGCCGCACCGCCATGCTTCTGCCGGCGCCGGCTGGCCACGACATCCGGCGCTGGCCGCTGGTGGTCGACATCGACGAGCAGTTCTACTTCAAGCCCGACGCCGGACAGCTGCTGCTCTCGCCCGCCAACGAGGATCCGATGGACCCCTGCGATGTGGCACCCGAGGAGCTCGACGTGGCGATCGCCGTCGACCGCTTCGAAGCGGCGACGACGATGCAAGTGACGCGGCTGACCCATCGCTGGGCCGGGCTGCGCAGCTTCGTCGCCGACCGCTCGCCGGTGGCCGGCTTCGATCCGCGGGCCGAAGGCTTCTTCTGGCTGGCCGGCCAAGGCGGCTACGGCATTCAGATGGCGCCGGCGCTGGCACGCGCGGCGGCGGCGCTGGTGATGCGGCAGCCGCTGCCCGACGACCTGCTGGCAAGCGGCGTGACGGCCGGCAATCTGTCACCGGCGCGGGCGGCGCTGGCGAACCGGCGCGATGCAGCCCCGTAGGGCAGGCACCGCATCACCAGCTCGCGGGATCGAGCCGGTAGAAGCCGGCCAGCTCCGCGTAGAGCGCCGGGTGCTCCGCGGCCAGCCGCTGCGGTTGCTCGAAGAAGACCTCGGTGACCACCGCAAAGAATTCGGCGGCATTGGTGGCGCCGTAAGGATTGATGAGCGACGGCTCCTGCGCCAGCGCGCGCTGCGACAACGCCTCGTACTCCGCGCTGAGCACACGCGACCAGCGCGCATACCGCTCGCGCCGCCCCAGCTGCGGCGCGCCGTTCGCATGGCCGGCCTCCTGATCGAGCTGGTGCGCGAACTCGTGCATCACCACGTTGTGCCCGTCGTCGACGATTGCCGCACCTTCGAGCACATCGGCCCACGACAGGATGACCTGCCCTTGCGACCACGACTCGCCCGACAGGGCGTGGCGCCGCTCCTGCACCACGCCCGACGGCTCCGGCTGAAAGCGGTCGACGACGAAGGCATCGGGGTAGACGAGGATTTGGCGCAATTGCGGATAGAAGTGCGCTCGCCGCTCGAGGATCAAGAGGCAAGCCTGCGCCGCGATGGTCACCCGCATCTCGTCGGTGATGTCGATCCCGCCGCAGCCGATGAAGGGCTTCTCGGCCAGGAACACCTGGATGTGCTTCTTCAGACGCATCTGCAGATCGGGCGGCAGGTTGCGAAAGAACGGCACACGCCGCCTGATGATGCGTCGCCACGCCGCCGGAAACGGCCGGCTGCGCACACGGTTGCGCCGCCACTCGACGAGCAAGGGCTCGCCCGCGATCCAGGCCATCAGCAACAGCGTCAGGCCGGCAATGATGAGAAGTGACAAGGGGCTTGCATCCGGTTCGGCTTGGATCCCACCATACCTTGGTGCGCGACGCCCTGCTTTCAATCCCATGCCGCGAAACCCTGCGATGAGCGCCGACCCCTTGCGAGTGCCCCTCTCCGGCGACACCCCCGCGGAGCGCCTCGCGCGGGCGTTGCCGCTCGCGGGCACGCGCGGGCAGGACTATGTCGAGCGGCGCGGCATTGCACTGGACGTGGCCGACGCGGCCGGGCTGCGTTTCGATCCAGACTGGGCAGGGCGCGCCGCCGTGCTGGTCGGCCTGCACGACGGGCAGGGCCAACTCACTTCGGTCCATGGGCGCTACCTCACCACCTTGCGCGGACAGGACAAGATGCTGACGGTGGGGCCGGGCGGCGGCGTGGTCAGCGTGCTCGGCGGTTGGCGCCACGATCCGCTGATCCTGGTGGAGGGCCTGTTCGACGCGCTCTCGCTGGCGGTCTGCGAGACCGGCGCCGCAGCCACCATCGGACGCTGGGCGCCGTGGTTGCCGCAGGTCTGTGCGGGGCGCGCAGTGTGGCTGGGCTTCGACGCCAACCGACCCGGCGAACACGAGGCCGCGCGCTACGCGCAGGCCTTGCCCGGCGCGACGGTGCGACGCCTTGCGCCGCCGCCCGGCTGCAAGGACTGGAGCACGGCACTGGTCAAACGCGGGCGCGCCGGCGTGACGCGCTGGCTTCGCGACTGCCTCGCCGCCGGTGATACAAACGCGCGATGAGCGACAAGCCCCGCACCGAGATCTACGTCAGCACCGATGTCGAGGTCGACGGGCCGATCCCGGGCCCGCACTCGATGCTGAGCTTCGCATCGGCGGCCTACCTCGCCGACAAGACGCTGCTCGGCACCTTCTGCGCCAACCTCGAACTGCTGCCCGGCGCGAGCGGCCACCCCGACACGATGGCGTGGTGGCGCAAGCACCCGCAGGCTTGGGAGGCAGCTCGCACGAACCCTCGGGCGCCGCAGTCGGCCATGGCCGACTACGTGGCGTGGCTGGAGGCGCTGCCGGGGCAGCCAGTGTTCGTGGGATACCCGGCGGCATTCGACTTCATGTTCGTCTACTGGTACCTGATCCGCTTCACCGGCCGCAGCCCGTTCAGCTTCTCGGCCCTGGACGTGAAGACCATGGCGATGGTCATGCTGCGGCGGGAATACCGGCGCAGCACCAAAAGCGCCATGCCCAAGCGCTGGTTCGACGACCTGCCGCACGAGCATGTGGCGCTTGGCGACGCGATCGAGCAAGGCGCACTGTTCTGCAACATGCTCGCGGAAAGCCGGCGTTCGAACACGTGAGCAGACGCCAGTCGAGAGTGGGGCTCTCATCGCATGTCTGCACTGCCTCGCGCTACGGCGCCGGCAAGAGGAGGACGATTCTTGCGGTAGGAATTCTTCAGCGCGATCTTGCCGTCTCTGAAGCTGAAGAGATCACAACCATGGACTTCGACGCGAGTGCCGTCCGCCCGCGTTCCCGTGAACGTCCACTCGGACACTCCCCTGTCCCCATGGACGAAGTGGCGTGCGTCTGCCCAGTGGGCATCAGGGAAGGTTGCCCAGACCTCAGCGAAGCCAGCGCGCACCGCCTCACGGCCGGCGTATCGGGTGCCACAGATTTCCGGGCCCCCGGAAGCCTCGAAGAGGCAGTCGTCGCTCATGAACGACATGAGAGCATCGATATCGTGGCGATTCCACGCATCGGCAAAGGCTTGTAGAGCCTCGATAGTGACCTCTGCAATCACGTTCTGCATTGGCTGACTCCCTTCGGTGCGGCCCAGTGGATCAATGATCAACCCGCATTGAACTCCACGCACACCACCGTGCCAACACCCAGTTCGCTGCTGAGGCTGAGCGTTCCGCCCATCGCCTCCATCATGTTGCGCGCAATAAGCAGGCCCAGCCCCGTGCCGGGGATCGCCGAACGCTCCTGGCCCAGCCGCTCGAAGGGCTCGAACATGTGCGACAACGCCTCCGGCGCGATGCCGCGGCCGGTGTCCTGCACGACCAGCCGCACCTTCCCCGGCGGCGCGGGTTCGGTGAACCACCTCACGCTGCCTCCCGGCTTGTTGTACTTGATGGCGTTGGACCCCAGGTTCAGCAGCACCTGCCGCAATCGCAGCATATCGGCATGGATCATCAGCTGGGAAGGCACCGCGGTGTCGAAGCGCACCTCGTACTGGGCGGCAAGCGGCGCGAGGAACTCCAGCGTCGCGAGGACGTTCGCCTCCAGCGCAAGGGACTCGAGGTGCAGGTTCAGGTGGCCGGTCGTGACTCGCTGCAGATCAAGCACATCGTCGATCAGCACCAGCAGGTGCTGGCCTGCCTGCAGGATGTGCTCCGTGTAGGTCGCCGCGTTCGGGTCGCCGGCCACGCCCTTCAGTTTCAGCAGCTGCGCGAAGCCAAGCACGGCGTTCAGCGGCGTGCGCAGCTCGTGGCTCATGCGCGCCAGGAACTCGTTCTTCGCACGGCTCGCGGTCTCGGCCGCCTCGGCCTTCATGCGCTCGGCCGCGATCTCGGCGAGTTGCTCGGCGGCCTTCTTCTGCGCCGTCAGGTCGTTCACTTGGTACAGATAGCAGACCGCCGCGTCCGCCTCGCGCAGCAGCGACACGCTGACCAGCGTGAAAACCGGCTGGTCGCTGCCATGGCGCCGGTAGCGCTTCTCGAACTGCACCACGGCCTCGCCACCGGTGAGCAGTTGATGCAGGCAGGCCTGTTCGCGTTCCATGTCTTCCGGGTAGCTGGCCTCGGAGTGCAGCGAGTTCCTGAAGCGATCCGCGTCGACGCCCAGCAGCGTGCACAGCGCGTCGTTGACCTGGAGGTACTTTCCATCCATCGATATCAGCGCCATGCCGAGCGGCGCATGGTCGAACGCGCTTCGAAAGCGCTGCTCGCTGGCGCGCAGGCGCTCTTCGTGCTGCAGCCGCTCGGTGACGTCTCGCAGCACCACCACGCAGCCAAGGCGGCGTCCCAGCTCGTCATCGATAGGCGCCGCCGACTCATCGACCGGCACCTCGCGCCCGCCACGCGCTTGCAGCCGCCGGGCATGCCTCACGCCGACCACACGCCCGTCGCGCAAGGCGAGCGCCGCCGAGGTCTGCTCCTCGGGCGGGCCCTCGAAGCGCAGCAGCTCGCCGATCGGATGGCCGATGGCATCGCCCAAGGTCCAGCCGGTCAGGGCTTCGGCGGCCACGTTCATGAAGCGCACTGCGCCGTCGGACTCGCAGATCAGCACGCCGTCCTGCACGCAGCGCAGCGTCGAGGTGAACCAGCGTTCCGATTCGCGCAGCCGCCGCTCCATGCCTGCCTTGTAGAGCGCCACTTCGATGCCCGCGTGCAGCTCCTTCACCTCGAAGGGTTTGGTCAGGTAGCCATATGGCCCCGACCGTGCGGCGCGCCGCACGGTGCTCGCATCGCTGTACGAGGTGAGGTAGATCACCGGCACGTCCAGCTCGCGCTGCACCGCCTCGGCCACCTCCACGCCGTCCATGGGCCCCTTGAGCCGCACGTCCATCAGGATCAGGTCGGGCCGGCACTCGCGGGCCAGCGCGATCGCCTTGTCGCCGCTGTCGGCGATCCCGGCCACGGTGTATCCCAGCTCAGCGAGATGCATCTCCAGGTCGAGCGCGACGATGGCCTCGTCTTCCACGATCAGGATGCTGGCCAGCTTGGCACGACTGTTCATAGGCGGTCCTTCGGATCCCAGGGCCACCGGCCAGGCATTCGGCCCCGGGTGAAGCGCTTGCACCACGCAGGAACGACTCCGGGCCAGGGAACCATCCGAGCATCTCCGTTCGCCAAGGGCGCCCTTTGATCGCCGTCAACGAACCTGCGCTGAGCGGTTCCGCCGCGCGCATTGAGGCGCGGGTTCCGATGCGATGCGGTCGCTCGGCAGCGCCCGTGCGTTTGCTGAAAATCAGTTTGCCGGCGCCGACGCTTGCGCGGTCGACCCAGGTGATGGTTCAGCACCGCCCAACAACTGGTCAAGCCGCCCTTTGCAGGCAAGCTCTCGGGCTTCACGCTGCTGTTCGAGGCGATGCTGGCGCGGCAGATTCCGTTTGCCGCCGTGGCGCGCATCGTGGGCATCTCGGCGTACCGGGTGCTGGCGATCTGCAGGCGCTACGTGGCCCTGGCGTTGCAGGTGGCCGACTTCAGCCAGGTCAAGGCACTGGCCATCGACGAGACCTCGCGTGCCCGCGGCCACGACCACATCACCCTGGCCGCCGATGCTGCCGAGCAGCGGGTGGTGGCCGTGGCCGAGGGGCGCGAGGCCAAGACCGTCGCGACCATCGCCGACGAACTGTCCGAACACGGTTGCCCGCCCGAGCAAATCGAGTCGGTCAGCATCGACATGTCGCCGGCCTTCATCAAGGGCTGCACAGAGGAGCTGCCCAACGCGCGCATCACCTTCGACAAGTTCCACGTCGTCTGGCATGCCAACGCCGCGGTGGACAAGATGCGGCGCATCGAGCAGCGCGCGAACAAGTCCCTCAAGGGACTGCGCTGGTCGCTGCTGAAGGACCGCGCCACCCTGCGCCCCGAAGCCGCCGCCGACCTCGACGCTTTGATCGCCAGGATGACCACCGTGCGCACCGCACGGGCTTGGGTCTACAAGGAGCAGTTGCGCGAGATCCTCGAACGCAAGCAGATCAACGTCGTGCGCTCGATGCTGCTTCACTGGTGCACCTGCGTCATGCGCTCCAAGGTCGAACCCATGAAAGAGGTCGCCGCGATGGTGCGCCGTCATCTCGAGGGCATCGTGGCCTGGGCTCAGACCCGCCAGACCAACGGATTCCTCGAAGCCCTCAACGGCCTGTTCCAAGCCGCCAAGCGCCGCGCTCGCGGCTTCTCAAGCTTCGACACGATCAGGACCGTCATCTTCCTGATCGCCGGCAAGCTCGACTTCGACGCCGTCAATCCTCATGCCCGGTAACCCACTCGAAATTCAACAGAGCCTGCACGGATTCAATCTGGGCAATTTCGCCGTGGTACCCGCCGACAGAGACCACTACCGTGACTGGTCACCGGACGCAACCCATGCCGCGATACCTCATCGAACGCACCTACGCCCCGGCCGGCGACCTGCACGCCGACACGGATTGGGCGCCCCGCTGTCGGGCGCGAATCGCAAGCGACGCGGCTCACGGCGTGATCTGGTTGCACTCGTACGTCACGCCAGACCGCCGCCGCAGCTTCTGCATAGCCGATGGTCCGTCGCCCGAGGCGATCCGGGCCGCGGCCGACGCTGCCGGCTTGCCGGTGGACCGGATCAGCGAGGTCCGCGTGCTGGATCCGTACTTCCTTCCCTGAGGCCATCTTCTTCAAAAGGACATCCCATGAGCTTCGCCCTCTACACAGCCCGCCGACTTCTCCTCGCGATCATCGCCTCCCTGTTCACGCTGTCGGCCTTCTCGCAGCAGGCGCTCTCGATCAAGCCGCTCGCCGAGAAGCGCGTCGACCGCCTGCCCGACGGCGCGCTGTTCTGGCGCATCGAGAACTTCAGCTCCATCGCGGACGCAGGGTCGGCCGCCGGCCCGTGGTCGCTGACCGCCCAGTCCGCCGGCAAGGTGTGGCTGTTCACACTGGGCGCGCGCGGCGGGGCTTCCCAGGGCGCCACCAAGGTCGCTGAGGTCGGTCCCATTCCCCGCGTCGAGGCGACCGAGTACCTCCTGCGCATCAATGAAGCGACGGGCCCATCGGGAAGCGTGACATCGGTCCACAGCCACCCGGGTTCTGAAGCGTTCTACGTGCTTCAGGGACAGCAAAGCATTCGCGGCCGCAACGGCGTACTGCGGATCGACGCCGGCAGTGCTGAAGCCGGGAACGGTGCCGACCAGCCCATGCAGGTCTCGAGCAGCGGCGCGGCGGATTTGCACGCGCTCGTCATGTTCGTGGTCGACGCCAAGCGCCCCTTCTCCTCGCCGGCGGCACTCCCCTGAGCTTTGCAACGTGCGCCGCGCCTGCCTGCTTGCTTGGTAGGATCGAGTCGCAGGGGATGGGCGCGCGGCAGCGGCACCCTGCGAACAGGGGCCGCCGATGACGCTGCTCGAGCGAGACGAACTGCTCGCCCTGCTGACAAGGCAGCAGGCGGACGCCGCCGCCGGCGCGGGCCGCTTGGTGCTGGTCGAGGGCGAGGCTGGCATCGGCAAGACGACCTTGCTGCGCGCCTTTGCGCAATCAGTTCAAGAAGAAGCTCCGGTGTACTGGGGTGCATGCGACGCGATGCACACGCCGCGCCCGCTCGCCGCGCTCGAAGACATCGCCGCCGGCGCCTCCGCGGCAATACGGGCCCTGCTGGCAGGAAGCCAAGACCGGCATCGGCTGTTCGTCGCCTTCGTCGACCTGCTCGCCGAGCGACCGGCCGTGGCCGTCCTCGACGACGTGCACTGGGCAGACGATGCGACCCTCGACCTGCTGCGTTATGCCGGTCGGCGCATCGCCCGCACCCGCTCGTTGCTGGTGGCGAGCTACCGCAGCGACGAGGTCGTCCCCACCCATCCCTTGCGCGGCGTGCTCGGAGACCTGGCCACCACCGGCGCGCTGCGCATGGCACTGCAGCCGCTGTCGCTGCAGGCGGTGCGCTCGCTGGCAGCGGGTCGCAACGTCGATGTCGTGGACCTCCACGGCAAGACGACGGGCAATCCTTTCTTCGTCACCGAGGTCCTCGCGGCAGGCGGCAGCGGCGTGCCGGCGACGGTGCAGGATGCCGTCCTCGCCCGTGCGGCGCGTCTCTCGCGCTCGGCCCGGGCGGTGCTCGACGCCGCCGCAGTCGCCGGGCCGCGCATCGAGCCGTGGCTGCTCCAGGAGCTGACCGCCGCCGAGGCCGAGTCGATCGACGAATGTCTGGCTACCGGCGTGCTGCGCGCTGACGGCGGCTCGTTCGCGTTCCGGCACGAGTTGGCACGGCAGGCAGTGCTGCAGGCCATGACGCCGACGCGTTCGACAAGCCTGCACCGCCTGGCCTTGCAGGCCTTGAACGCTGTCGGCGGACCACGCCCCGACCCGGCTCGCCTGGCGCTTCATGCGGGTGGTGCGGGTGATCGCGCCGGCGTCCTGCGCTGGGCCCCGGAGGCGGCACGCGCCGCGGCCGCGCGCGGAGCGCACCGCCAGGCCGCGCGGCAATGGGGGCACGCGCTCGAGCACGCCGCGGGCGGCGCGGAACGCGCGGCGTTGCTCGACGCGTATGCGGTCGAGGTGCACATGAGTGTGGGTGTCGACGAGGCCATCGCTGCCCGGCGCGAGGCGGCGCGACTGTGGTGCGAGGAAGGCCGGCCTGGCAACGCGGCGATCTCACTGGCCCGGCAGTCGGTGCTGTTCATGTATTCGAGCCGGATCGCCGAAGGCGAGCGCGCAGTACGCCAAGCGAGCGCCCTCGTCGCCGGAGACAACGGTTCACCGGCCGACTTCATCGTGCAGAGCTGTGCGGCTTGGCTGAGCATGCTCAAGCGCGACTGCGAGGAGGCGATCGCCCTGGCCCAGCCAGTGCTCGCCGAAGCCGAGCGGACCTCGGACGCGGCCGAAACGGCCGCGAGTCTGAAGACGATCGGTGGCTCGCTGCTGTACTCCGGAAGGGTCGATGAAGGTATCGCGCATCTCGAGCGGGGCTTGGCCGTGGCCATGGCGGCAAACGAGGATCGGCTGGCCGGCCAGGTACTTGCCAACCTCGGCTCCGGCTGCATCGGCGCGCTCAGGCTGGACCAGGCCGAGACCTTCCTGCGCCAAGGCATCGAGTACTGCAGCGAACGTGACCTGGACGCGCCGCGGCTGTTCCAGACCGGCTGGCTCGCGATCCTGGAGCTCATGCGCGGGCGCTGGGACGCCGCCGCCCGGGCAGCAAACGAAGTCATCCAGGATGGACGTGCCACGGTGATCGGCCGCATTGCGGCCCTCATCGCACTCGCGAGGTTGAGGGCGCGGCGGGGCGATCCCGGGGTGGAGGCTCTGCTCGACGAAGCCGACCGCCTGGCCTCCGACACCGACGTCTACTGCCGTATCGCGAGGGCGGAGGCCGCATGGCTCGAAGGGCGGCCGGAAGACGCGGCCAGTGAGGCTGCGGCGCTCCTGCCGCTGGGAATCGCAAAGCATCGCTCAGGCGCCGCTGCGGAGTTGCTCCTGTGGAGCGGCCCAGACAATGCCGGGACCGAGATGCCCCCGCTCTGGGCAGCGAGTCCGTTTGCACTCGAGGTCGCAGGCCGCTGGCAAGACGCCGCTGCCGCCTGGCGCGCACTGCGTTGCCCGTACGAGACTGCACGCGCGCTCACCGCCGGCAACGAGGCGGCGCAGCGCGAAGCGCTCGCAGTTTTCGAGTCGCTCGGCGCGCGGCCCATGGTCGAGCGCGTGCGGCGAGGTCTGCGTGCGGCAGGCATTCGCAGCCTGCCTCGCGGCCCCCTTGCGTCGACGCGTGCGCACGCCGCAGGCCTGACCAGCAAGGAAGTGGCGGTTCTGGCGCTGCTCGCGACCGGCTTGCGCAACAAGGAGATTGCGCTTCGGCTGAGCCGATCGGTGCGCACGATCGATCACCACCTGCAGACGATCTTCGCCAAGCTTGCCGTCAGCACGCGCGCCGAGGCGGTGAGTGCGGCCTACCGCCTCGGCATCGTGAAGTCCGAAGCCAGCCCTCTTCGACAGTTGCCGGTTCGATCCTCCGTCGACTGACGTCGCGATGCAAAGGCCGACTCGATGCTCGAGCGTGGAGAACGCGACGTGATCGCCCATTGCACTCGGCACACAACGGCTGCCTATGCGCTGCTGGGTTGCTTGCTTGTCGCGCCCGCCACGGCGGCTGGCGACGCGGCAGCCGGCGCACTGCTCGCCGCGGCCCGCTGCGCATCGTGCCATTCGTCCACCGAAGCGATCCACTCCACCGTGCCGCTGCTCGAAGGGCAGCCGAAGGCGTACTTCATTGCACAGTGGCGCGCGTTCCGCGAGCGCGAGCGCACCGCCCCGGTGATGGTGAGCCTGGCTGCGGAGTTGAGCGAGCAGGATGTCGAACACCTTGCCGAGCACTATGCGTCACTGGTGCCCTCGTCGGCTGCGCCGTCCCCCGGAAGCGATGTCGGCCGCGCATTGGCCGATCGCTTGCGATGTGATCGCTGCCACGGTACGGCATTGCTCGGGACAAGCGCAGGCTCGGCACGGCTCGCCGGGCAAAAGGCGCGTTACACAATCTGGTCGTTGCAGTTGATGCGCAGCGGCACTCGCTCGCACGGGACCAACGCGAAGCCGGATCCGCTGCTCGCTGAACTCAGCAACGCCGAAATAGAGTCGCTGGCCGCGCACTTGGAGTCGCTGCGCTGACCTCGCTTGGAATATGGAAAGAAAAACGGGCTAGCTCTTTGGGAGCTAACCCGTTGATTATGTTGGCGGAGTGGACGGGGCTCGAACCCGCGACCCCCGGCGTGACAGGCCGGTGGATGAACCCAGCAACGGCGCGGCTTAGAGGCCGATTTCGAATTCCAAAAAAGCCGTACGACACCAGCTTTTGCCCGGCAAGGTCACGGACATATTCCAAAAAAAGTTGGGTTGTCCGCAGCGAGTTCCGGATGGCAAGAGTGCAGGCGACGTCTGAGCCTGATTCCCGCCGCCACGCTGGTGGCCAGCTACCTCCAGGGTCCGGCCTAGGTGTGAAGTGTCAACAGGTTCTTCCGCGAGGCCGCGCCTACGCTGGCAGGCGCCCCTTTCGCGCTGATGCTCGAGGAAGACATGCATACCCTGCAGGACCTGGGCATCGACCACCTGGGCGACGAATGCCTGCAACTGCGCCAGCGCTAATCTCGCCGTGAACCATCCTATGGCGGCCGAGGTGATGCGCTGGCTGGATCGGGCCGACACGGTGGACGGCTGGGTCGAAGAGGCATGACAGCCAGCCCTGAGGGTCACGCGTCCAAAGAATTGCAACCCCGGAGACCTGCATGTCCCGACGTCGAGCCGCACTGACCCTTGCGCTGCCGGCCATCTATCTGCCCATTGCTGCGCAGGCCCAGGCCCGGCCGGTTAATCCGTAGGTCCCTGGTTCGAGCTCAGGTCGGGGAGCCAGTATCCACGGGCCGCGCGTGCACCGCCGTCGCCTGGCCTCGCTAGGCTATCGACCTCGGTCGGTCGACACGGAACGTCGGCATGTCGTCGCCAACGGTCGCCGAGGCAAGAAGCACTGAGGCTGAAGAAGGAGTTCCGGATGAACGGCATGATGTCAGGCATGGGCATGACGATGGGATCGATGGGCCTGATCTGGCTGCTCCTGATCGTCGTGGTCGTGCTGGTTGCGGCCGCGGCCATCAAGTACCTGTTCTTGACAAGCGCCACAAGGACTGACCGCTTCATGCGTCTGCTTGTGGCGTGGACTTTGAACTTCCGTACACCGTTCGGCTCTAGACTTTCCACCATGGTCCGATGCCTTCGAACGGTCCTGCTGTGGCTGGGCTTCATCGCGCTTCCCCTGCACGGCGTGGCGGGGGTCACCACCCGCCTGTGCCTGTCCGATGGCCATGATCTCGTTCATGCAATGGAAGCGGCTCATTCGACGACCGTCGCTTCGATCACGCCTTGCAATCACACCAGCGAAGGCATGTCCTCGCCCAGCGATTCGCCCAAGCTGGTGAAAGTCAAGTGCGGCACCGGCGCGGTTTGCATCGCATCCGTCGCCTTGGCGACCAACCCGCTGCGCATCGCCGCCGCTGCGCCTGCCGCGGCTCCGGCCCAGCCTGTCCCTGTCTCGGTGGACCGGTTCTTCACCGGCGGACCCGACCGCCCACCTCGAACCTCTCTCGCCTGAGCCCGCCGCCTGCGGCGGTTCGGCGCGCAGATCGACGTGGCGCCGATTCCCGCCGACACCTGTGCGAATCGCGGCGCAGCCATGCCTGATTCATGGTGCGCCTGCCTGCTTGGAAGGACCATCGATGCACGACCACCGCGTCTTCTGCGTGCGAGCCCGCGCCGCCCTCTTCACGTTCGTCAGCGTCTTCAGCCTGGTCAACGTGGTTCATGCCGCAGGAGATGTCGAACGCGGCGCCCGAGCCGCGCGTGCCTGCCTGGCGTGCCATTCGTTCTCGCCGGGGCGCCATTTGACCGGGCCGAGTCTGGCCGACGTATGGGACCGCAAGGCGGGCACCGTCGAAGGCTTCGCCCGGTATTCCGGCGCCCTCAAGCGCTCGGGCGTCGTGTGGAACGACACGACCCTCGACGCGTGGCTCAAGAAGCCGGCGTCGGTCGTGCCGGGCAATGCGATGGTGTTCTCCGGCATCGCGAACGACCAGACACGGGCCGACCTCCTCGCCTATCTCAAGGCGGTGTCGGAAGGACGAACGAAGCCGCCGAACCGCGGCCTGCCCAACCTGAAACTCGCGGAGCCCGCAGACCGCGTGACGGCGATCCGCCACTGTGGCGACGCCTACCGCGTTACCACGGGCGATCACGAGACGCACACCTTCTGGGAGTTCAACCTGCGCTTCAAGACCGACGGCAGCGTCGACGGTCCTGTGGCCGGCAAGCCCGTGATTGTCGGCAGCGGCATGCGAGGAGACCGCGCCGCGGTGGTGTTCTCGAGGCCGGAAGAGATCTCTGAATTCATTCGGAAGGAGTGTCCATGATGGGCCCGCGAAGGACGCATCCGACGAGCACGAAAACACTCGCGGCTATCGCGTTGGCAATGAGCCTCTCAGCGTGCCAGGAACGCGCTGGCACGCCGCCTTCGCGCTTCACGTCCACCGATATCTCCAGTGTTGAATGGGGCCGCGACTTTCAATTGCTGGATCACCGCGGCAACCGCACGAGCCTGGCCGACTTCAAAGGCAAGGTCGTGCTTCTGTTCTTCGGCTTCACGCATTGCCCCGACATCTGTCCGACGACACTTGCGGACATGGCGCGTGTGGTGAACGGCTTGGGACCCGACGGCGCGAAGGTGCAAGGCCTGTTTGCCACGGTGGATCCGGCGCGCGACACGCCAGAGGTGCTCGCGAAGTACCTCTCCCCGTTCCATCCCGGCTTCATCGGCCTCTACGGCGACGAGCCCACGACCGCGGCGCTCGCCCGCGAATTCAAGTTCTTCTACGGCATCCAACCGGGACACGGAGCCGGTCACCACTCCGTCGATCACGGCGGCGCCATCTATGTGTTCGATCCCCAAGGCCGCCTGCGGCTGCTGATGGGCCCTGAACGGACCGTGGACACGATGACGGCCGACATCAGGCTGCTCTTGAATCTTGAAGGATGACGCTGAACGCAATCCATGAACAAGGGACTTTCCATGCCTTTCACCATTCGTCCTCTTTCTAGTCTCGTCTCCATGCTTACGGTCGCGGCCGCGATGTCGATTTCAGCGCCCGCCGGCGCCGGCGTCACGCTGATGCACGTGCATGGGCTCGCCTACAGCGCCGACGGCAGGCAGCTTCTCATCCCGTCCCACCACGGGTTGGCGGTGTTCGCCGACGGGCGCTGGTCGAAGGCCGCAGGGCCGGCCCACGACTACATGGGCTTCTCCGCAACTCGTGACGCGCTGTACAGCAGCGGCCACCCCGCACCGGGGTCCGGGCTCACCAATCCCTTCGGCCTGATCAAGAGCCGCGACGGCGGCAAGACGTGGCAGAAGCTGGGGCTGGAAGGCGAATCGGATTTCCACACCCTCGCGACCAGCTACCAGACCAACGCGGTCTATGTCGTCAACCACGAGAAGAACTCGCGAATGGGCGGCGCGGGCATCCACTACACGCTGGCCGACGGGTTGAAGTGGGAGCGGGCAGAAGCGCGCGGGTTGCGCGCCAGGCTCAACGGTCTGGCCGTTCATCCGAACGATGCCAGGATCGTCGCCGCCGGAACGGACGAGGGCCTCTACCTGTCCAGGGATTCAGCCGCCAGCTTCGAGCCACTCGCCAAGGGATCGCGCGTGCTTGCCCTGACGTTCGACCAAGGCGGACAGCATCTGTGGTTCAGCGCCTATGCCGGCAAGCCGACGCTCGCGAGGATTGGATTGAACGCGAAAGCGAAGGCCGAGGAGCGGACGCTGCCTGCAATGAAGGACGACGCCGTGGCCTACATCGCGCAGAACCCGGCGCGACGCGAGGAGATCGCGCTCGCCACCTTCAAGCGGAACGTGTTCGTCAGCACGGATGACGGCCGAACCTGGAAGCAGATCGCCAAGGAGGGCAGCGGTGTCGACTGACGCGGCCGGGCGCCGCCGCATCGTGTTCGGTTCGGCGGGCGCGGCTGCCGCTGCAGCGCTCGGCGTGCCGCTGATCGACATGCATGCCGCCGCGGCAGCCACGCCGCCGAAAGCCGATGTTCACATTGAGCTCGAGGCCGTGCCGGACCAGATCGCCCTTCGGCCCGGGCCGCCGACGCGGGTATGGCGCTATCGCGTCAAGCTGTTGCGCGGTGATGCGCGCGCGCTGGAGGCGCCCGCCGGCACGTATCTCGGACCCATCATTCGCGTGCGTCGCGGCCAACGCGCGCGCATCGACCTGATCAACCGCTTGCCGGAGTCGACCATCGTTCATTGGCATGGCCTGCATGTGCCCGACGACATGGACGGCCACCCGCGTTTTGCGATTGCGCCAGGCGAGCGCTACGTCTATGACTTCACGGTCGCGAACCGAGCCGGCAGCTACTGGTTCCATCCGCATCCACATGGCCGCACCGGCAAGCAGGTCTACTTCGGCTTGGCCGGACTGTTTCTCGTCAGTGATGACGAGGAGGATTCGCTCGGTTTGCCGAGCGGTGCGTACGACCTGCCGCTCGTGATCCAGGATCGCGTGTTCGACGCCGACAACCAGCTCGCCTACCTGTCCGAAGGCGTGGCACCGGCAGCCGCAGGCGGGCGCGCGGAGCGCGGAACGATGGGTGGCGGGATGATGGGCGGCGGCGGCGGCATGCGAATGGGCGGCATGGGCGGCATGGGCCGAATGATGGCTTCGATGATGGGCGTCCTCGGCGACGAGATCCTCGTGAACGGCCGACCGGGGGCGCATTTTGATGTCGCCGCACGGCCATACCGGCTGCGCTTGCTCAACGCCTGCAACACCCGCACTCTCAAGCTTGCCTGGAACGACGATTCGCCGATGACCGTGATCGGCACCGACGGTGGCCTGCTGGCCGAGCCGTTGCAGCGCAGCCACGTGATGCTCTCGCCGGCCGAGCGAATCGACTTGTGGGTCGACTTCGCCCGCTGGCGTGCTGGCACAGCGCTAACGCTGCAAAGCCTCGCCTTCGAGGGCGGCGTCGACATGGGGGGCATGATGGGCCGATCGGGCCTGCGCGACGGCGCATCATTCCCGGTGGCGACGCTGCGTGTCGCGGGCGACGCCCCGCGCATCCGCGAGACCCTGCCCGAACGGCTGTCTTCGCTACCGCCCCCCGACACGAGCGAAGCCCTCCATGCCGATCGGCCCAAGGTGTTTACGCTGACGATGGGCATGATGAGATGGGGCATCAACGGACGCGGCTTCGACATGACGCACGCGAGCGAACTCGAAACGGTGAAGCTGGGCACGAGCGAGGTCTGGGAGTTTCGCAACGACGACACGGCGTCGATGATGGGAATGGTCATGCCCCACGCCATCCACGTGCATGGCCTTCACTTCCGTGTGATCGCGCGAGAGGTCAGCAGTCGCTTCAGGCACGAGCACGACACCGTCAGAGCCGGCCTTGTCGACGAGGGATGGAAAGACACCGTGCTCGTGATGCCCGGCGAGCGGGTGCGCATCCTGCTGCACTTCGCCGACCATCCCGGCCTCTTCCTCTACCACTGCCACATGCTGGAGCACGAGGACTCGGGCCTGATGCGCAATTACCGCGTCGAGGCGTAGCGCGGCTTCGTCGAGGTGAGACCTACCGAAGGACAGCTGTTTGCCAAGGCGCCAACACGCTGCATATCTCCCACTGAAGAATGCGACCACCGATGGGACGTTCATTCGGGATTGTGCTGCGAGGGCATGACTTCGTCGAGCGTGCAATGGTAGATTCAACGGGCTTTCACACGGACGGCGCCACCTCGCCGCGCCGCCGCACCGCGCCTTTGGTGATCATGTTCTGGCCGGACCGGGGCGGGCCGTCGTATCCTGCACGTTGATCGCTCACATTTGCACTCTTGCATGTTGATGTCCATATCGTGTGGATGCGTTTCATCGGACCCGCAGGTACATGCGCAACTGCACGGCTTGGTACGTTGGAGGCTCGAGGCATCGTCTTACCGTACCGGTGGGTGCGCTCTTGAGGGTATTGCGATGAAGATTCTGCTGGTCGAAGATGAAGAAAGGGCCGCCGCCTACCTGGCGCAGGGGCTCGCCGAGAACGGCTATGCGGTCGAGGTGGCCAGCACCGGCACCGACGGCTTGCATGCGGCGGTCAGCGCCGAACACGACCTCATCATCCTCGACGTCATGCTGCCCGGTATCGACGGCTTCGCGGTGCTGACCGCCCTGCGCACCTGCCGTCAGACGCCAGTGCTGATGCTGACGGCGCGCGCCAAGGTCGACGACAAGGTCAAGGGCTTCGAGCTCGGCGCCGACGACTATCTCGCCAAGCCGTTCGAGTTTCCGGAGCTGCTTGCCCGCATCCGCGCGCTCCTCAAGCGCGGCACCCGGACCTCGGCTGACGAGGTGCTGCGCATCGCCGACCTCGAGGTCGATCCGATCCGCCACCGCGCCTTTCGCGGCGGACAGCGCATCGACCTGTCGGCCAAGGAGTTCGCGCTGCTCACGCTGCTGATGCAGAAGTCCGGCCAGGTCCTGTCGCGCACCGAGATCGTCTCGATGGTGTGGGACATCAACTTCGACTCCGACACCAACGTCGTCGAGGTGGCGATTCGCCGCCTGCGCGCGAAGATCGATGACCCGTTCGAGGTCAAGCTGATCCACACCGTGCGAGGCGTGGGCTACGTGCTCGAGTTGCGTCAATGAGGGCCAGGCGGCTCTCGCTGCGGCTAGGGCTGTGGGTGGGACTGCTCGCCCTGCTGCAGGCCATCGCCGTGCTGGCGTTTTCCTACATCATCATCGAGCGTGAACAGGGGACGCAGCGTCGAGCCTTGTTGAGTGAGAAGCTCACGCACACCCGCCACATGATCGGTAACTTTGCCGATGATGCGGCACTTCGCGACAATGCCGCCCAGATGACCGACGTGATAGCCGGCCATGACGAGCTGCATTTGGCGATCGCGCCACGAGGATCTTCCGAGCTCTCGGTCGGCTTCAGCGGCGAATCGGCGGAGTCGTTGTTGCGCCTGCGGCGCGACGTGTGGGAGAGCGACGGCTTCCTGGAGTGGCGCATGAGCGGAAGCGGCGCACCGATGTTGTCACTTGCGGGCACCGTCGCCATCGCCAATGCCGATCCTTACGACATCGTGGTCTCGATGGACCGCAGCGAAGACGCGCTGCTCCTGCGCAATCTCCTGATCACCGCGCTCAGCTCGGCGCCGTTCGCACTGGCGGTGGTGATTATGAGCGGGCTGCTCATAGTCAAGTTCGGGCTGGAGCCCTTGCGCCGCTTTCAGAAGGCGGCCGCAGAGGTCACGGCGAACAACCTCTCCACGCGCATTGACCCGCGTGGCATGCCGTACGAGCTGCAGGATTCGTGCCTCGCGTTCAACGCGATGCTCGAGCGGCTGGACGACAGCGTCAAGCGGCTGTCCGACTTCTCCAGCGACCTGGCACATGAGATGCGCACCCCACTCGCCACGCTCCTCGGCAGAACCCAAGTGGCGCTGTCCCGCCCGCGCACAGCCGAAGAACTGGCCGAGGTGCTCGAGCGCAACGTCGAGGAACTGCAGCGCCTGACGCGCCTGGTCGCTGACATGCTGTTTCTCGCTCAGGCGGACCGTGCCGAGGCCGCGATCGACCTCGTGGCAGTCGACTTGGCTGAGGAAGCGCGCACGGTGGCCGACTATCTGGAGCTGCTGGCGCAAGAGCGCGAGGTGACGATCGAGGTCAGCGGAAGCGCCTATGCCATGGCCGACCGCAATCAGGCGCGTCGGGCGATGACAAATTTGCTCTCGAACGCCGTACGCTTGTGCAGCTACGGCACGACGGTGACGGTTCAGGCCGCCAATCGCGACGGGTGGGCCTTCCTGGAGGTCAGCAACGAAGGGCCCACCATTGCGCCGCAGCACCACGAGCGTCTGTTCGACCGCTTCTATCGAGTCGACGACTCGCGGGGCCGCGACGCCGGAGGGACCGGCCTCGGGCTGGCCATCGTCAAGGCCATCATGACTCTCCACGGCGGCGGCGTCGACGTTAGCAGCGGCAGCGGAAAAACCACCTTCACCTTGCGCGTCCAGGCAACGGCCTTGCCTTGATGCCAGCGACGAGCCTTCTAACCGCCGCCGACATACGGACAATCCTTCATCCCTGAATGCGAAGGCGCGGCCTTGGCTTCGGCGCGTACGTCCTCGCGGCTTCGGCCGGTGCCGGCTGCGTCAACGAACACTGTGGCCTCCCCGTACGACACGATGGCCGTGCCGGTGGGGGCATCCAGCAGTTGGAGCTTCACCTGCTCGCGGGTGAACGTTGATGGCGGGACTTCCAACTGCGTCGCCTCGATCGCATAGACGGAAGTGCCGACCAGCGCGGCGGCGACAGTAGCGAGAATAGATTTGGCGTTCATGATTGATCCTTCGTGGGTCGAGATTCCGGGGGACCGGT
>CAJPFZ010000189.1 GCA_905339355.1 Burkholderiaceae bacterium | reverse complement strand
CCTGCGCCGACATGCGCAGCGTGTTCTGATGTGCCGCATCGAGCTTGAGCAGCTGCTGCGCCAGTTCGTCCAGTCGCCGCAGATGCCACCAGCGACTTGCCGTGCCGACGATCAGCGCGGTTGCCGCGATCGCGGCGGCCGCCTGCCATGCATCGATGTTCATGTTGTTCCCCACCAGGCGAGCCCCCGCTTGCCGGAAGCGCATTCGGCCACATCGGCGCATGTTTGGGGACGCGCCTGCGCGCGGCTCGCACGCCCCGCACGCTCGCACGTCACGAACGGCCGCGCGGCGTGATTTCCTGGCGCGAAAGCGTGGGCGGCGCGCCACCGCGCGGCCTCGGTTCAGGCCGCGAGCGGTTCGTTGTTGGCGGCCGGCCGCGCCGCGCCAGCGCCAGCGGGAACGCCGGGCTCGCGAGCCAATTCGCCGCCGAGAGCGTTCACGAGGTCGACGATCATCGGGCCCAGCTCGCCGGTGACGATGGCCACGTCGGCGTCGAAGCCCTGGTCTTCGCGCTTGCCGGTGGAGCCTGCCCCTTCGAGCACGACGTCCAGCATCTTCAGCTTCTTCAACGTCAGCGTCTCGGTCAGCACGAACGAGACGCGGCTGCTCCACGTCATCGCGAGCTGCGTGGGCAGCTTGCCTTGCGCGATGTGCTCGGCCACCTCGTCGATGTCCAGCGTGTGGCGTGCATAGCGCACTGCGGCCTTTTCGCTGTCGGGCTGCTTCAGTTCGCAGTCGCGGTCGATGCTGAATCCGGCGGGCGCCTCCTTGTCGCTGAGCCAGCCGGCCATCGCGGTGGCCGGCGCCAGCTCCGTCTGCAGCGGGCGCATCACGATGCCGCCGCCGAGCAGCTCGACCAGCCGCGTCACCACCGCATCCGCCTTCTTCGCGCTCGCCGCGCCGATCACCACGAGCCGCGCCGACACGTCGATCCACACCGGGATCGAGGCGCGCTTGGCAAAGGCACGCGGCAGCAGCGTGTGCACGATCTGCTCCTTCAGCTCCTTGGCCTGCTTGCCCTTGGGCCGTCGGCCGGTCTCGGCCTCGATCTTCGCCAGCTGTTCTTCGAGCTGGCGGCGCACCACCGCGCCGGGGACGGCCTTCGATTCGGTGCACAGCGTCAACATCCAGTGGCCGCCGATGCTTTCGGCCAGCGCCCCGTGCCGCTCGCCGCGCGGCTCGACCCAGCCGGCGGATTCCATTTGCGTCGCGGCGCATTCCAGGAAGCGCGCGCCTGCGAGACGCTCCTCGAGCTCCGCCAGGGTCGGCGGGTTCCAGGAACCGATGCGGTAGACGAGAGCGTTCTTGAACATGGATGGGCTCGGTGGGACGGCCGCGGATTGTAGGGGGCGTGTGCAACCGCCTCTGGCCGCGCCAGCCTCCCATCGAGAAAGGTCCGACGCTGCCGGACGGCACGGGGAAGCCGGGCCTGCTGACACCACGTTGTCAGCACCCGCCACGCACCATGCGCGCTCCCGTCATCCACCCCCAAGGAGACCCTCATGACGCAACAGACCACCCGCCACGCGATCAACTGGTTCGAGATTCCGGTGCGCGACATGCAGCGCGCGCAAGCGTTCTACGAGAAGCTGCTGGCCGCGCCGCTGCGGCGCGAAGAGATGGGCCCGGAAACCCTGGCCATCTTTCCCGCCGACGAGGCCGGCATCGGCGGCTGCCTCGTGGCCGGCGCCAACGTGCCGCCGCCGGCAGCCTCAGGATCGCTGGTCTACCTGAATGCCGCACCTTCGCTCGACGCCGTGCTGTCGCGCGTCGAAGCAGCCGGCGGGCGCATCACCACGCCGAAGACACAACTGCCCGGCGAGATGGGCGTGTTCGCCCACATCACCGACACCGAGGGCAATCGCGTCGGCCTGCACGCGCTGGCGTAGGATCACCGCCCGACCACTCACAAGGCGCGCGCATGAAGCTCGGCTACACCATCGTCTACGTCGCCGACGTGGCGGCCTCGCTCGATTTCTTCGAGCGCGCGTTCGGGCTGAAGCAGCGCTTTCTGCACGAGTCCGGCGGCTATGGCGAGCTCGAGACCGGCGCCACCGCCCTCGCCTTCGCGCAACACGACGTCGCGCGCAGCAATCTCGGCTGCGACTACGTGGCCGCCGGCGCGAGCGCGAGTCCGCTCGGCATGGAGATCGGGCTCGTCACCCCTGACGTGTCGGCCGCCTTCGAGCACGCCGTGAAGGCCGGCGCCGAAGGGCTCGCCCCGCCGGTCATCAAGCCCTGGGGCCAGACGGTGGCCTACGTGCGCTGTCCCGACGGCACGCTGGTCGAGTTGTGCACGGCCCTCGACTGACCGAAAGGCGCGCACCATGAGCTACCAGGGATCCTGCCACTGCGGCCGCACCCGCTACGAGGTGCAAGGCGAGGTCGGCACCGTCATCGAATGCAATTGCTCGCACTGCAGCCGCAAGGGCTACCTGCTGTGGTTCGTGCCTCGCCAGGCGCTGCAGCTGAAGACGCCCGACAGCGAGCTGTCGACTTACCTGTTCAACAAACACGTGATCGAACACCGCTTCTGCCCGACCTGCGGCTGCGCGCCCTTCGGCCTCGGCACCGACCCGCAAGGCAACGCGACGGCAGCGATCAACGTGCGCTGCCTCGAAGGCATCGACTTGGCCAAGCTCAAGCGCGTCGCCTACGACGGCCGCAGTAAATAGGCGTGGCCCAAAGCGCCGTCATTCGCGCCTGACCGAGCATGCGCCGTGCCGACCGCCTGTTCCAGATCGTCCAGCTCATCCGCGGACGGCGCCTGTCGACGGCCGACTTCCTCGCGCAGCGCCTGGAGGTCTCGGTGCGCACTGTCTACCGCGACGTGGCCGATCTGCAGGCGCAGGGCGTACCGATCGAGGGCGAGGCCGGCGTGGGCTACCGCATGCGGCCGGACTTCGACCTGCCGCCGCTGATGTTCACCGTCGACGAAGCCAAGGCCCTGGTCGCGTCGGTGCGCATCGCGCAGCCGCGGCTGGATGAAGCCCTCGCGCTACAGGCCGACGGCGCCCTCTCGAAGATCCTCGCCGTGCTGCCAAGCGCCTCGCGCGCCGCGGCCGAGAGCCTCGCGCTGTACGCGCCGCCGGTCGGGCCCGACCCCGCCACCCGCAGCCGGCTGGCAACGCTGCGCATCGCCACCGAGTCGCGTCAGAAGCTGCAGCTGCGCTACCTGGACCTGAAGGATCGCGTCAGCGAGCGGCTGGTGCGCCCGCTCGGCTGCTTCTACTGGGGCGAGGTGTGGACGCTGGCTGCCTGGTGCGAAGTGCGCGACGGCTTTCGCAACTTCCGAGTCGACCGCATCGAGTCGATCGGCCTGTCCGAGCAGCGCTTTCGCGACGAGCCCGGCAAGACGCTCGCCGATCTGTTCCGGCGCGTCGAATCCGAGCGCAGCAGCCACGGCAACTGAGCCTTGCTGGCCGATGTCTGCTCTGCTTGATGCAGCGCAGCACGCGCGACGCTGACCCGACCGCCAAAATCCGTTAACCTGCTTGCGCAGGCAATGCAGCGCGGCGACCCCGCATGCCCTTGCCGCATCCGCAGCCGGTGCCGCCACCCGCGGCGCTGGCGGAGACGATGGACTTGGCGCACGACACGATCGGGCGCGGAGACAAACGATGAGCCAGCATGACCCGCTGCGTCTGCACGTGCCCGAGCCGACAGGCCGGCCCGGTTGCCAGACCGACTTCTCCTACCTGCGTGTCGCCCGAGCCGGCGACGTGCGCCGGCCCCCGGTCGACGCGGCGCCGGTGGACACCGTGGACCTCGCCTACACGCTGATCCGCGTGCTCGACGAAGAGCATCGCGCCGTCGGCCCCTGGAACCCGCAGGCCGATCCGCAGCTGCTGCGCCGCGGATTGCGCGCGATGATGAAGACACGCATCTTCGACGGCCGCATGCTGATCGCCCAGCGGCAGAAGAAGATCTCCTTCTACATGCAGTGCCTCGGCGAAGAGGCGATCGCCACCGCGCACGCGCTGGCGCTGTACCACGGCGACATGTGCTTCCCGACCTACCGCCAGCAGGGCCTGCTGCTCGCACGCGACGACGTGCCGATGGTCGAGATGATGTGCCAGCTGATGAGCAACGGCCGCGACCCGCTGAAGGGCCGCCAGCTGCCGGTGATGTATTCGTACAAACGCGCCGGCTTCTTCTCCATCAGCGGCAACCTCGCGACGCAGTTCATCCAGGCCGTCGGCTGGGGCATGGCCTCGGCGATCAAGGGCGACTCGAAGATCGCGTCGGCGTGGATCGGCGACGGCGCCACCGCCGAGGCCGACTTCCACACCGCGCTCACCTTCGCGCATGTGTACCGCGCGCCGGTGATCCTCAACGTGGTCAACAACCAGTGGGCGATCTCGACCTTCCAGGCGATCGCCGGTGGCGAGGCGACCACCTTCGCCGCGCGCGGCGTGGGCTGCGGCATCGCCTCGCTGCGCGTGGACGGCAACGACTTCCTCGCGGTGCTCGCGGCCTCGCGCTGGGCCGCCGAGCGTGCGCGCAGCAACCTCGGGCCGACACTGATCGAGTGGGTGACCTACCGCGCCGGCGCGCACTCGACCTCCGACGATCCGTCCAAGTACCGGCCGGCGGACGACTGGCAGCGCTTCCCGCTGGGCGACCCGATCCTGCGGCTCAAGCGGCACCTGATCGGCCTGGGCGCGTGGTCGGAGCAGGAGCACGAGCAGGCGCAGGCGGAACTCGAAGCCGAGGTCGCCGCGGCGCAGAAGGAAGCCGAGCGCCACGGCACGCTGCTCGACGGCCACATCCCGCCGCTCGAAAGCATGTTCGAAGACGTCTACAAGGAGATGCCACCGCATCTGCACGACCAGCTGCAGCAGGCGGGGGCATGAGCATCATGCTGAAACAAGCCAACGACAGTGTCATCGAGCCCGACATCGGCTCGATGAAGAAGATCCCCATGACGATGATCCAGGCGCTTCGCTCGGCGATGGCCGTGATGATGGAGCGCGACCCGAACGTCGTCATCTTCGGCCAGGACGTGGGCTACTTCGGCGGCGTGTTCCGCTGCACCGAAGGCCTGCAGGCGAAGTACGGCAAGTCGCGGGTGTTCGATGCGCCGATCTCCGAAGGCGGCATCGTCGGCGCGGCCGTGGGCATGGCGGCCTACGGGCTGCGGCCCGTGGTGGAGATCCAGTTCGCCGACTACTTCTACCCGGCGTCCGACCAGATCGTCTCCGAAGCGGCGCGGCTGCGCTACCGCTCGGCCGGCGACTTCACCGCACCGCTGACGATCCGCATGCCCTGCGGCGGTGGCATCTACGGTGGGCAAACCCACAGCCAGAGTCCGGAAGCGCTGTTCACGCACGTCTGCGGCATCCGCACGGTGATGCCGTCGAACCCGATCGATGCCAAGGGCTTGCTCATCGCCTCGATCGAGAACGACGACCCCGTCATCTTTCTCGAACCGAAGCGGCTCTACAACGGGCCCTTCGACGGCCACCACGACAAGCCGATCGTGCCGTGGTCCAAACATCCGCTGGGCGAGGTGCCGGAGGGCTACTACACGGTGCCGCTGGAGTCGGCGTCGGTGTTCCGCCCGGGCCGCGATCTGACCGTGCTCACCTACGGCACGATGGTGTTCGTCTGCGAAGCGGCGGCCAAGGAGACCGGCATCGATGCCGAGATCGTCGACCTGCGCAGCCTGTGGCCGCTCGACCTGGCGACCATCGTCGACTCGGTGAAGAAGACGCGCCGCTGCGTTGTCGTGCACGAGGCCACGCGCACCAGCGGCTTCGGCGCCGAGCTGGTGTCATTGGTGCAGGAGCACTGCTTCTATCACCTCGAGGCGCCGATCGAACGCGTGGCCGGTTGGGACACGCCCTACCCGCATGCGCTGGAGTGGGCCTACTTCCCCGGCCCCAAGCGTGTCGGCGAAGCATTCAAACGTGCGATGGAGGAATGATGAGCATCCACACGATCAAGATGCCCGACATCGGCGAGGGCATCGCCGAGGTCGAACTCGTCGCCTGGCACGTGAAACCCGGCGACGTGGTCAAGGAGGACCAGGTGCTGGCCGACGTGATGACCGACAAGGCCAACGTCGAGATTCCCTCGCCGGTGCAGGGCACCGTGCTCGCGCTGGGCGGCGAGGTCGGCCAGGTGCTCGCGGTCGGCTCGGAGCTGATCCGCATCGAGGTGGAGGAGGCGCAGACGGCGGAAGCCGGCGCCGCTCGGGGGCTCGAACGTGCCACCGCGGCCAAGGTGATGGAACCCGCGGGCGCGCCGCCGTCACCCGCCGGACCGGCCCTGCGTACGCAGCAGCCCACGGCGCCAGCCACGCGCGTCACCCGGCAGCAGCCCGCTGCGGTCGAGCGCGATGAACCGTCGCCGGCCGACCGCCCGATCGCCTCGCCCTCGGTGCGCCGCCGCGCCTGGGAACTCGACATCGACCTGAAGAACGTGCGCGGCAGCGGTCTGGGGGGGCGCATCATGCACGGCGATCTGGAGCTGCATGTGGCCAAGCACGGCGCCGGCGTGCGGCGCGCGCTGCCGGCCGCGGCGCCCGTGCCCACCGGAGCGGCGCGCCACGACGAGCAGCAGGTGCCGGTGATCGGCGTGCGGCGCAAGATCGCGCAGAAGATGCAGGAAGCCAAGCGGCGCATCCCTCACTTCACCTACGTCGAGGAGATCGACGTCACCGAGCTGGAGAACCTGCGCGCGCGGCTGAACGCGCAGTGGGAGCGCGAGCGCGGCAAGTTGACGCTGCTGCCTTTCCTGGTGCGCGCTGTCGTGATGGCGGTGCGCGACTTCCCGCAGGTCAACGCGCGCTTCGACGACGACGCGGGCGTCGTCACGCGCTACGGCGCGGTGCACCTGGGGATCGCCACGCAGACCGACAGCGGACTGATGGTGCCGGTGCTGCGCCATGCCGAGTCGCACGACCTGTGGAGCAGCGCCTCCGAGATCAGCCGGTTGTCCGAGTCGGCGCGCGGCGGCAAGGTCACGCGCGGCGAACTGACCGGCTCGACGATCACGATCACGAGCCTCGGTGCGCTGGGCGGTGTCGCGTCGACCCCTGTCATCAACCATCCGGAAGTCGCCATCGTCGGCGTCAACCGCATCGTCGAGCGGCCGGCCTGGCGCAATGGCGCGGTCGTGCCCCGACAGCTGATGAATCTGTCGTCGTCTTTCGATCACCGCGTGGTCGATGGCGTCGATGCGGCGCGTTTCGTGCAGGCGATCCGCGCTTTGCTGGAGGCGCCGGCGCTGCTGTTCGTGCAATAGCCGCAGCCGCGGCCCGCCATCAAGCCGAGAGGATCTTCGCGAACTGCTGGATGGCCACGCCGCATGCGACGAGCAGCACCAGCGTGGCAATCACGAGCCTCGTCAATCCGCCGCCGCGCCGGCGGCGCGAGACCCTTGCGGAGAGATCGCGCGGCACGTGGTAGCCCGACAGCGCCGAATAGCCGCTGGTGGGCACGAACTCGCTGGGCCGCTCGTCCGCCGGTTCTTCATCCCAGCCGTAGACATGATTGCGTCGAGACATGCTTGCATTGTTTCGCCACGGCCGGGCACGTGGTAGCCCGTGGATGGGGGCACTCAAGCACGGGGGTTTTGCACGCTATCTATAGAGCACTTGGGGCAACCACAATCCGATTTGCGGGAACAGATAGAGCAGCACGATGGCGACCACCTGGATGCCCATGAAAGGCAGCATGCCGGCGAAGATCTGGTTCAGCGTCACGTGTTTGGGCGACACGCCCTTCAGGTAGAACGCCGCCATCGCCACCGGTGGGCTCAGGAACGCCGTCTGCAGGTTCAGCGCTACCAGCAGGCCGAAGAACAGCGGGTCGACGCCGAAGTTGTCGAGCAGTGGAATGAAGATCGGCATGAAGATGACGATGATCTCGGTCCATTCCAGCGGCCAGCCGAGGACGAAGATGATGACCTGCGACAGGATCAGGAACTCGACCTTCGTGAGGTTCATGCCGAGCACCCAACGCTCCACCAGCTCCTGGCCGCCCAGCAGCGCGAAGGCCGCGGAGAAGATCGCCGAGCCGACGAAGAGCCAACACACCATTGCCGAGGTCTTGGCGGTGAGGTACACGGACTCCTTGACCATGCCCAGGTTGAGCTGGCGGTAGGCCGCGGCGAGCAGCAGCCCCCCCAGCGCGCCGACCGCCGCAGCCTCGGTGGGTGTCGCCAAGCCGAACACGATCGAGCCCAGCACGGCGAGGATCATGATCAGCAGCGGGAAGAATGACGCCAGCAGCATCTTGAAGATCTCGAGGCGCGAGAAGCTGAGCAACGCGTAATAGACGAGCATCACCACGGCACCCGCCGCCAGGCCGATCCAATAGCCCATGGGAGCCGCTTTGCGGGCGCTGCCCTCGCCTGCCGACGCAGCCTGCCCCGGCCTGACCTCGGCCGCAGAGGCGACGGCGGATGGCGGCTGCGCGGCGCGGTCAGCCCCCGGCGGCTCGTCGACGGCAGCTGAGGACGGCGGCTCGGCCAGTCCGCCCGAAGGAGGCTCCGCAAGGCCGCCTTCCTGCGGCGGCTCGGCCAGACCGCCCGCTTCCGGGCTTGGCGCCTGTTCGCCGCCGATCTGCTGCAGGCCCGACTCTTCCACCGGCGCCACCGTCGTGACACTGCGATAGCTGAGCGCTGCCACGGCGACGAACAGCAGCAGCGGCAGCAATGCGATGAACAACTGCCCCAGCAGGTAGCCAACCGAGACCTCGGCGTTGCGGCGCCCCTTCAAGGCACCAAGCAACAGCGGCAGCGCACGGCCTTGCTGGGTGGCTCCAATGTCCAACAGCACTTGCGGCAAAGGCACGAACCGCCCTTCGGCCGACAGCGGTGGCGCAAGGCTCGGCTTGAACCAGGCGACGACGATGACGTACCCGATGTACAAGCCCGCGAGCATCAGCCCCGGGAAGAAGGCGCCGGCGTAGAGCTGCACCACCGACACCCCGGCCGTGGCCCCATAGACGATCAGCAGCACAGAAGGCGGAATCAGGATGCCCAGGCAGCCGCCGGCGGTGATGGCGCCTGCCGATAGCTGAATGCTGTAGCCGGCCCGCAGCATCTGGGGCAGCGCGAGCAAGCCCATCAGCGTGACCACGGCACCGACGATGCCGGTGGCTGTCGCGAACACCGCACAGGTGACAAGCGTGGCCACCGCCAGCGCACCGGGTACGCGCGCCAGCGAGAGGTGCAGGCTGTGGAAGAGCTTTTCGATCAGATTGGCACGCTCGACCAGATAGCCCATGAAGACGAACAGCGGGATCGAGATGAGCACGTCGTTGGCCATCACCTTGTAGGCCGACTGCACCATCAGGTCGAGCGTGCGGTTCCAGTCACGATCGTAGGCGAGCCAGGTGAACAGCATGCCCATGCCCATCAGCGTGAACGCTGTCGGGAAGCCGAGCATGATCGCCACCACCACCAGCGACAGCATCAGCAGCCCGATGTGGCCGTTGGTGATGACCGTGGCCGACAGCAGCATCGTGATCGCACCGGCGCCCAACAGGGCCATCAGGGCGAACCCGAACCACAGTTCCTTGCGGATCGCCCGCATCACGCGCCCTCCCCGCGCTTCGCCGGCGGAAAGCCGGGCGTGGTGGGCGTGGTGGGCGTGTCGAGCGCGTCGATATCGTCGGTCACATGGACCATTTCCTTGAGCTTGTCGACGTCGACTTCTTCGACGTCCTCCTCGCGAGCGGGCCACTCGCCCTGGCGCAGGCAGAGGATGCAGCGCACGATTTCCACCAGCCCCTGCAGCAGCAGCACGGCGCCGGCAGCCGGGATGACGAACTTGAACGGGTACAGCGGCAACGGATCGGCGTTGAAGGTTTGTTCGCGGATCGCCAATGACTCGTTGAAGAAGGTCCATCCGGCCCAGGTCAGCGCAATGACACCCGGCAGGAAGAAGACGACGTAGAGCACGAGGTCGATCGTCGCCTGCGTGCGTGGCCGCAAGAAGCCATAAAGCACGTCGCCGCGCACGTGGCCGTTCTTCGACAGCGTGTACGCGCCCGCGAACATGAACAGCGTACCGTACAGCATGATCTGCGCGTCGAGCACCCAGGCGTGCGGCACGTTGAGCACGTAGCGCGAGAACACCTCCCAGCTGATCAGCAGCGTCAACAGAACGACTGTCCACGCAAAGGTCTTGCCGATCCAGGTCGACAGGCGGTCCACCGCCAACAGCATCTTCTGCATGACATCCCCAGGAAGAAGAAGGGCGCCCCTTGGGCGCCCCGCCAGCCGATGGGTGGTCAGCCCTTCTTGGCCGGCGCCTTGGCGCCGAAGTAGTGGTTGTACGCCATCTTCATGTCGACGCTGTAGTCGTTCTGCCATTGGCCGGCACGCTGCGCGAACGCCCTTTGGGAGTCGAGCACCTTCTTGAACAGCGGGTTCTCGCCGGCCTTGGTGGACACCACCTTGTCGTAGGCGGCCAGCTGCGCGCGCAGGATCGCGTCTGGGGTCTTGTAGAACTTGACTCCCGCCTTCTTCAGCTCGATGTAGTCCTGCGAGTTGCGATGAATCGCCTTCCAGCTCATGTCGGCACTCGCCGCCTGCACCGCATAGTCGATGATCGCCTTCAGCTCCGCCGGCAGGCCGTTGTACTTGGGCCCGTTGAACAGGATTTCGAATTGCTCGCTGCTCTGGTGGAAGCTCTGCAGCATGCAGTTCTTCACCACATCGGGGAATCCGAGCACGCGGTCCGACGAGGCATTGTTGAACTCGGCGCCGTCGATCAGGCCGCGGTCCAGCGCCGGCACGATTTCGCCGCCCGGCAGCGGGTTCACTGCCGCGCCCATCGCGGTGAACACGTCGACCGCGATGCCGACGGTGCGGAACTTGACACCCTTGAGGTCTTCCACGCGGGCAATCGGCTTCTTGAACCAGCCCAGCGGCTGCGTCGGCATCGGGCCGTACACGAACGACACGACGTCCATGTTGATGCTCTTGTAGATCTCGGCCAGCAGGTCCTTGCCGCCGCCGTAGTTGTGCCAGGCGAGCAGCATGTTGGCGTCCATGCCGAATGACGGGCCGGAGCCCCACAGCGACAGCGCGGTGTTCTTGCCGTAGTGGTAGACCAGCACGCCATGCCCGCCATCCAGCGTGCCCTTGTTGACGGCCTCGAGGAGCTGGAAGGCGGGCACCACCGCGCCCGCCGGCAGCACGTCGATCTTCAGTCGGCCCCCCGCCATGTCGTTGACCTTCTTGGCGAAGTCGAGCGCGTACTCGTGAAAGATGTCCTTGGACGGCCAAGTGCTCTGGAAGCGCAGGCTGGTGGTCTGGGCGCTGGCAATCATGGGTGCTGCCAATACGCCGGCGGCGCCGGCACCTGTGGCTGCCTTCTTCAGGAAGCGACGGCGCGGGGCTGAAGTGTTGCTCATCCTTGTCTCCTAGGAGGTGAAACGGGGAGCGCGTGCGTGCTGAGGCAGCGCTTGGCGGGTCACTTTCTGCCGTCGTCCGACGACCTACAACTAGGTCTAACCCCCGCAGAGTCTGGTGGCCGGTCGAATCAGTTTTAACCGTCATGCAGGCAGTGCGAGGTCCGCACACGAACGCGCAGCGTCCCGAACAGCAGCTACTGACGAACGCCTTCGACGGCAATCAGCACGCGCACACGGTCGCCGACGAAGGGCAGGCCGAAGCTGCTGCCGAAATCGCTGCGCACGATCTCGGTCTCGAAGTCGCCCCCGCACACTTCGCGCTGCGCTCGCCCATCGAATCGGCAGACGAAGCGTCGCGCGCGCAGGGTAAGCGGCCGCGACACGCCGCGCAGCGTGAACTCGCCGTGCAGCTCCTGCAATTCAGCCGCTTCGAAGCGCAGGCGGCGCGCGACGAAGTAGGCCGTCGGATGGTCCTCGCTTGCGAGGAAATGCTGACTGCGCAGCATGCCGTCGAGCGCCGCGACTCCGCTGCTGACCGAGGCGGTCGCGATGCTGATCGAAACCTCTCCGTCGCCGCTGTCGCGGTCGATCGCGATGTGGCCCTCGAGCTGCGCGAAGCGGCCGCGCTGGGTCGAGGTGCCGAAGTGCAGAGCCTCCCAGTGCACCTGCGTGTGCGCCGCATCGATGGTGTAGACCACGGGAGCGGCCGGCGCCGCTGCCGCTCCCGTCAGCAGCGCGGCCAGTGCGATCGCCTGCGGCGTCATGCCGGTGCTCCTGTCCGCCGGCGCTTACTGCTTGACCGCTTCCACCTGGATCAGCAGGCGGATGTTGTCGGGCAGGCCGTAGTCGAGGCCGTAGCTCATGCCCCACTGGCTGCGCGCGATCGTCGTCTCGAAATCGCCGCCGCAGACCTCGCGCTTGAGCAGCGGGTTCTGGTAGCAGTTGAAACGGTTGGCCTTCAGCGTGACCGGCAGCGTCTTGCCGAGCATCGTCAGCGTGCCCGAGACGGCGCTCACCTTGTCGCCCGCGAACTCGAACCTGTTGCCGACGAACTTGACGCTCGGCGACTGCTCGGCGTCGAAGAAATCCTTGCTGCGCAGGTGCTTGTCCAGCGGCGCCACGCCGGTGCTGACCGAGTTCGTCTCGAGCGTGATCTCGGCCTTGCCGGACTTGGCCTGGCGGTCGAACACCACCGAGCCGTCCTTCTTGTCGAAGCGCCCGCGCAGCGTCGAGGTGTTGAAGTGGCTCGCCTCGAAGGTGACGAAGGTGTGGCTCGGGTCGATCGCGTAGGTCACCGCGTCGGCATTCGCCAGCGAGGCGGTCGACAGAACGGCAAGAGCAATGAGGGACTTGGTCATGGGTGTGGTCGGGGGTTAGGGTTGGGGTCGGGGAAAGGCGTCACGAGGCCGCACGCCGGGAGGCTTCCACAAGGCCGGCACGCCGGGAGGCTTTCACAAGGCCGGCACGCCGGCCAGGGAGAGCTTGAACTTCACCTGCACGTCGTTGGCGACCATGGAGGTGTCCTTCCAGTCGCCGTCGCCGATGCCGAAGTCCAGACGCTTGATCGTGAAGGCGCCGCTGGCGGTGGTGGCGCCGCCCGCTTGCGCGAGGGAGACCGGCACGACGATGTCGCGGCTGCTGCCCTTGATCGTGAGCTTGCCGGCAACATCGAACTTGCCACCGCCGAGCGGCTTGACGCCTGTCGACTGAAAGCTCGCCCGCGGAAACTGCTTGAGCGAGAACCAGTCGGGCTTGGCGAGTTCGGCCTCGGTTTCGGCCACGCCGAGCGATACGCTGCCGAGCTGGATGGTCATCGCGATCCTCGCCGCCTCGGGCTTCTTCGGATCGAAGGCGACGTCGGCGTCGAACGTTTTGAACTGGCCCTCCACCGGCACGCCCATCTGCTTGCTGGTGAAGCTGATCCGGCTTTGTTCGGGCAGCACCTTCTGCTGCGCGCAGGCGGGTGCCGCGGCGCTGGCAAGCAAGGCGAAAGAGGCGAGGGCAAGGCCCGTCGTGAGCGTGGTCTTCATGATGCGGTGTCTTTCAGGCGCGGCCACATGCGGTCGATGAGGCCGTCGCGGTCGATGAAGTGGTGTTTGATCGCCGCCGCGACATGCGCGAGCACGACGAAGGCGAGCAGGTAGGCAAGGCGCCCGTGCCAGGGCTTGATCGCTTCGGCCAGGGCCTTGTCGGCGGGCACCCAGTCGGGCAAAGGCAGCACGCCGTAGACGACGATCGGAAACCCCGCCGCCGAGCTGTAGGCCCAGCCGGCCAGCGGCACGGCGAAGAACAGCAGGTACATCAGCGTGTGCGTGCCATGAGCGGCCGCGCGCTGCCACGCCGGCATCGGCAGGTCGGCCGGCGGGCGGTGGCCGAGCCGCCACAGCAGGCGCAGCGCCGACAACCCGAGGATCGTGATGCCGGCCCACTTGTGCCAGTTGTAGAGCTTCAGCCGCTGCGGCGAGACCGGCAGCTCGGTCATGTACCAGCCGAGCGCGAGCGACATCGCAATCGCCACCGCAAGCAGCCAGTGCATGGCAATGGCGGGAGGGCTGTAGCGCAGGGAGTTGGAAGGGTGGCTCATGTCGAACACGGTGGCGGTGAGGTGATGGCGGTATCTACGAGGCCGGCGGCTCGACGGACGCACTGTAGGTTTACGAAGCGGCGCGGGACTTCATCCGGCTTGACGTGACCATTCAAATTAAGTGGCCTTTCGATAGTCGTGTCGATTCGTTACTCCGCGGCTGTTCTCCTCATGCGAAGCGCAGCACTGCAACGCCAGCGCCGCGCCGTTACACTGGGAAAAACTTGTCTAGACCAGTGGGCTCATGGCTTCCGACATCTGCGCCCTCACCGAAGGTACGCTTGCACTGCTGGTGTCCTTTCCGCATGCGGGCACATACATACCGGCGAGCATGGCGCGCCGCATGACCCCCGAAGCGCTGCAGCGAGCGGACACCGACTGGCACCTGCCGCAGCTCTATGGCTTCGTGCGCGAGATGGGCGCGAGCACGTTGGTGCCGCAGTGCTCGCGCTACGTGATCGACCTCAACCGGCCGCCCGAGGACAGCAGCCTCTACCCGGGGCAGGACACCACCGGCCTGGTGCCGGTGGACACCTTTCGAAAGCAGCCGATCTACCTTCCCGGCGAGGAGCCGACGGCCGCCGAGATCGCGGAGCGGCGCGAGCTGTACTGGAAGCCCTACCACGATGCGCTCGAGGCCGAACTCGCGCGGCTGCACGCGGCGCACGGGGCGGTGGTGCTGTGGGACGCCCACTCGATCGCCAGCGTGCTGCCCCGCTTCTTCGAGGGGCGCCTGCCGGACCTGAACCTCGGCACCGCCGACGGACGGTCCTGCGCGACCGCGGTGCAGGCCGCTGCCGAGGCCGTGCTGCGGGCGCAGCGCGACTACACCCACGTCACCAATGGCCGCTTCAAGGGCGGCTACATCACGCGGCACTACGGGCGGCCGCAAGAAGGCATCCACGCGCTGCAGCTCGAGATGTGCCATGCGACCTACATGGACGAAGCGGCGCCCTTTGCCTACCGTGCGGACCTGGCCGCACGGGTGCAGCCGGTGTTAGCCCGGCTGCTCGAGGCCGTGGTGGAAGCGGCGGCGTAGCGGGCTGGCTCCGATCGCGTAGACGAGCTGCGCCGGGGCCTCGGCGTCCCAGAGGCAAAGGTCGGCCCACTTTCCGGGCTCGATCGTGCCGTGCGTGGCGTGCAGGCTCAGCGCCCGCGCGGCATGGCGCGTCACCCCCAGCAGCGCCTCCGCCGGCGTGAGGCGGAACAGCGTGCACGCCATGTTCAGCATCAGCGGCAGGTGCGTGGTGGGGCTGGTGCCCGGGTTGCAGTCGGTCGCCACCGCCATCGGCACGCCGTGGCGGCGCAATAGGTCAACTGGCGGCAGTGTCGTGTCGCGCAGGAAGTAATAGGCCCCGGGCAGCAGCACGGCCACGGTGCCAGCCCGCGCCATCGCCTGCACGCCCGGCTCGTCCACGTGTTCCAGGTGGTCCGCCGACAGGGCGCGGAACTGCGCAGCCAGCGCCGCGCCATGCTGGTTCGACAACTGCTCGGCGTGCAGCTTGACCGGAAGACCGAGTGCGCGGGCAGCTTCGAACACCCGGCGTGTCTGCGCGAGCGTGAAGCCGATCGTGTCGCAGAAGCCGTCGACCGCATCGGCGAGGCCGAGCCGTACCGCCTCGGGCAGGATGCGGTCGACGATCTCGTCGATGTAGTCGTTGGCGCGGCCTTCGAACTCGGGCGGCAAGGCGTGGGCGGCGAGCAGCGTCGTGCGCACGTCGACGGCGGCCTGCTCGCCGAGCGCGCGCGCGACACGCAGGCACTTGAGCTCGTGCTCGAGCGACAAGCCGTAGCCGGACTTGATCTCCACCGTCGTGACGCCGTGGCGCATGAGTTCCTGCAGCCGCTGCGCGGATTGCCGCAGCAGCTCGGCTTCGTCGGCCTCGCGGGTCAACCGCAGCGTCGAGCGAATGCCGCCGCCGGCTCGAGCGATGTCTTCGTAGCTCGCCCCCTGCAGGCGCTGCTCGAATTCGCGCGCGCGGTCTCCGGCGTAGACGAGGTGGGTGTGGCAGTCGATGAGGCCGGGTGTCAGCAGCGCGCCGCCGCCGTCGATCTCGTCGTGCGCGGCCACGCCGGCGTCGAGCGTCTGCATGGTGCCCACGCGGGCGATACGCCCTCGCGCCACGGCGACGAACGACGGCGGCGACACCGCGCAGGCATCGTCCGCACCGGTGACGATGCGCACGTTGCGAAGCAGCAGGTCCAGTGGCGGGGTCATCGTTCAACTCTCGCGCAGCAGCTGCGCGCGCGCGCCGACGAAGCGCTCGCGTGCCTCCCGGGCCAGCGCGTGCTCGCCCGACCGTACCCGGCATTCCCCGCCCACCCAGACCTCGCGCACCATGGCACGCCCAGGCTGACACGCGAACACGTGGCTCGACAGCACCTGTTCGGGCGACAGGCCCTGCAGCGTGTCGTCGTTGGCCAGGACGACGAAGTCGGCGCGCTGACCGGGAGCGAGCCCCCCGATGGGCCGGGCGCTCGCCCGAGCGCCGCCCTCGACCGCCGCCAGCCACAGCCGGTGCGCCACATGCGGCTGGGCCGGCGACGCGAGCACGTTGCGCCGCTGCAGCACCATCCGCTGCGTGTATTCGAGCAGCCGGAGTTCTCCGGCGGCGTCCACGCTCGCGTGGCTGTCGGAGCCGATGCCCCAGCGTCCGCCGGCGTCGAGATAGGCTGCCGCCGGGAACACACCGTCGCCGAGGTTCGCCTCGGTGCTTGGGCACAGCCCGGCCGTCGCGCCGCAGGCCGCGAGCGCTGCGCGCTCCGCGTCGTCGACGTGGGTGGCATGCACGAGGCACCAGCGTTCATCGACCGCAGCGTGTTGCAGCAGCCACTGCACCGGCCGCAAACCGGTCCACGCGAGGCAGTCGTCGACTTCGCGCTGCTGCTCGGCGACGTGGATGTGCACCGGTGCCGTGGGGTCCATGGCGTGCATGCCCTCCACCAGCCGCTGCAAGGCATCGGGTGGCACGGCGCGCAGCGAGTGCGGGGCCACGCCGACACGCACGTCCTGCGCATGCAAACGCTCGACAATGCGCAGCAGGGTGTCGACGTCGCTGACGAAGCGGCGCTGCTGCGCCGTGGCGGGTCGGCCGCCGAAGCCGCCCGCCTGGTAAAGCACCGGCAGCAGCGTGAGCCCGATGCCGGCGCGGCGTGCGGCAGCGGCGATGCGCAGCGCCATCTCGGCCGGCTCAGCGTAGGGTGCGCCGTCGGGTTGGTGATGCACGTAGTGGAACTCGCACACCGAGGTGTAGCCGGCATGCAGCATCTCGATGTAGAGCTGCGTCGCGACGTCTTCGAGCACGTCGGGCGTCAGGGCCGCGGCGAATTGGTACATGCGCTCGCGCCAGCTCCAGAAGCTGTCGTCGCCGGCGCCGCGGTACTCGGTCAGGCCGGCGAAGGCACGCTGGAAGGCATGCGAGTGAAGGTTGGGCATGCCGGGGATCACCACGCCTTCGGCACGTGGCACGCCGGCGATGCCGGACGCAGCGGAGGTCACGCCGGTGAGCGTGCCGGCCGCGTCCCACACGAGCAGCACGTCGCTCGCCCAGCCGCCGGGCAGCAGCGCATGCGACGCGATGAGCGCGTGCCGTGTGTCCAGGCGTGGGGGCGGCGGGTTCATACGCCGCCATCCTGACACAGGCGCTGCAGCCGCGCGACCAGGACGCGGCTGGCGTTGCCTGCGGGGCGCAGTGCCAAGCGCGGGCCGGCGTGCCGCCAGAGCAGACACACGCCCGGCTCGAGTGTCTCGCACTCGCCGGGCGCCGTTTCGACGGTCACCGATCCCTCGCAGCACAACACGAGCGTGGCATCGGCCGCGTCTACGCGCGCTTCGCCGCTCGCCACCAGGACTTGCGCGCTGAAGCGGCCCCGGCGCAGCATCAGGTTGAAGTCCTCGCTCGGTCCGTCCACGAGCCGCGCGTCCAGCCTGTCATCGCCGGAAAAGAAGAAGGGTTCGAGCGGCCGGTCCAGGCGCTGCATCACCCGGCCGTCGCTCAGGTGCAGCGTCATGCCCGCACCGCGCAACAGCACGATGCAGCGCTCGACGCCGTGGAACGCCGAGAACGGCGCGTCGCCACTGATGTCGGCAACGCTGGCGCGCCAGTCGAAGTCGTCCACGGTCGCGCCGCGCGGCTCGGCGGCGATCTCGCGCGTCAGCCCGGCACCGTTCTTCCAGCGCTGCGGCGTGAGCTGGCGCAGCTCGATGCGCTCGACAGTGGCGCTCACGAGCCGATCATCGGCAGCTTGAGGCCTTGCGCCCGCGCGGTCTGCACGGCGAGGTCGTAGCCGGCATCGGCATGCCGCATCACGCCCGATGCGCTGTCGTTGACGAGCACGCGCGCCAGCCGCCGCGCCGCCGCCTCGCTGCCGTCGGCAACGATCACCATCCCCGCATGCTGCGAGTAGCCCATGCCGACGCCGCCGCCGTGGTGGATCGAGACCCAGGTTGCGCCGGCCGCGGTGTTGAGCAGCGCGTTGAGCAGCGGCCAGTCGGACACCGCATCGGTGCCGTCCTTCATGCCTTCGGTTTCGCGGTTGGGGCTCGCCACCGAGCCGGTGTCCAGGTGATCGCGGCCGATGACGATCGGCGCCTTCAGCTCGCCGCTCTTGACCATCTCGTTGAACGCGAGGCCCGCCAGATGCCGCTCGCCGAGACCGAGCCAGCAGATGCGCGCCGGCAGCCCCTGGAAGGCGATGCGCTCGGCGGCCATGTCCAGCCAGCGGTGCACGTGATGGTTGTCGGGGAACAGCTGCTTGATTTTGGCGTCGGTCTTGTGGATGTCCTGCGGATCGCCGGACAAGGCCACCCAGCGGAACGGCCCTTTGCCCTCGCAGAACAGCGGGCGGATGTAGGCCGGCACGAAGCCGGGGAAATCGAAGGCGTTTTGCACGCCGCGGTCGAAGGCGACCTGGCGGATGTTGTTGCCGTAGTCGACCGTCGGCACGCCCATCGCGTGGAAATCGAGCATCGCCTGCACGTGTACGGCGCACGACGCCGCCGCCTCGTCGGTCAGGCGCGCGTGCTGCGATGGATCGGCCTGTGCCGCGCGCCACTGCGCCACCGTCCAGCCGATCGGCAGGTAGCCGTTGATGAGGTCGTGCGCCGAGGTCTGGTCGGTCACGATGTCGGGCCGGGGCCCGCCGGCCTTGGCCCGCCGGGCGAGTTCGGGTACCAGCTCGGCCGCGTTGCCGAGCAGCCCGATCGACACCGCTTCGCGCCGGTCGGTGTGATGCTTGATCAGCGCCAGCGCCTCGTCGAGGTCGCGCGCCTGCCGGTCGAGGTAGCGTGTGCGCAACCGGAAGTCGATGCTCGTCTGCTGGCACTCGATGGTGAGCGACACCGCACCGGCGAAGGTCGCGGCCAGCGGCTGCGCGCCGCCCATGCCCCCGAGGCCGGCGGTCAGGATCCAGCGGCCGGCGAGGTCGCCGCCGAAGTGCTGCCGGCCCGCTTCGGCGAAGGTCTCGTAGGTGCCTTGCACGATGCCCTGGGTGCCGATGTAGATCCAGGAGCCGGCGGTCATCTGGCCGTACATGAAGAGGCCGCGGCGGTCGAGTTCGTTGAAGTGCTCCCAGGTGGCCCACTTGGGCACGAGGTTCGAGTTCGCGAGCAGCACCCGCGGCGCATCGGCATGGGTCTTGAAGATGCCCACCGGCTTGCCGGACTGGATCAGCAGCGACTCGTCGCCTTCGAGCCCGCGCAGGCACTCGAGGATCTTGTCGAACGAGGCCCAGTCGCGCGCGGCGCGGCCGATGCCGCCGTAGACGACGAGTTCCTCGGGACGTTCGGCGACGTCCGGATCGAGGTTGTTCTGGATCATGCGGAACGCGGCTTCGGTGAGCCACGACTTGCAGTGCAGCGTGCTGCCCTGCGGCGCGCGCACCACGCGGCCCGGGGCGCGCCGCGCGGCCTGCGTCGCCGCGCTGGCGATCTGGTTCATGTCGGAAGAGTGCATGCCTGGCCTTCGGTGGTAAGTGGTCTAGACCACTTTCGCGCCAGCATGCGTGAAGCGGCGCGAGGCGTCAAGGCCGGGCGATCCCGCGACAGGGGCGAGTGCGACGTTCGGCCGCGCGGCCGATGGCGGCGCCACGCGGCGCGGGGCCGCGCCACGGCTGCCGAGGCTTGATGCTGGACAACTCTTGGCGACGAGAGGGGCCCAAGTCGCCGAATTTGTCATAGCCGGGTTTTGCGGGTTAACCCTATACTCTCGCCATACGGGTTTCCCCTTAGTTCAAAAGGAAAGAGTCATGAGCACCACCGTCAGCCTGCCCAGCAGCCTTCGCACCAGCGCACCGCGCCTTGCGCTGCCGATCGGGCGCCTGGTCGCCGCGGCGATCGCCACGCTGTCCGACTGGATGCGTCCTCGCGAAGAGAGCCCGATCGAGGCCGCAGGGCGCCTTCGCAGCTTGGCCGATCAGTACATCGCACAGCCCAGCTTCGCCGCGGACCTTCGCGCCGCAGCCGATCGGCACGAGCAAGAGCACGGCATCTACTGAGAGCGAGCGCTTACACGAGTGGCTTGCGGCCACTCGTTGCGAAGTTGACCCGCGCGCGGCGGGCCTCGAAAAATCAAGTCGAGCCGTTCAGGCGCTCAGCCGGGCCTCGATCTTCGCTTTGGTGTCCGTCAGCTCCCGCGGCAGGTGGTAAGCGAGTTGCTGAAACAGCTCGGCGTGCAACGCGAGTTCGGTCTTCCAAGCGTCGGTTTCGATGCTGTCGACGTGCTGGAACTGCTCCCGGTTGAAGTCGAGCCCGGTCCAGGTCAAATCCTCATAGCGCGGCGTCACGCCGAACGCGTTCTCCACGCCCTGCGCCTCGCCCTCGACGCGCTCGACCATCCACTTCAGCACCCGCATGTTCTCGCCGTAGCCCGGCCAGACGAACTTGCCGTCCGGGCCCTTGCGGAACCAGTTGACGCAGTAGATCTTCGGCAGCGTCGCGCCGGCGTTCTGCAGCTTGCGGCCGAGGTCCAGCCAGTGCTGGAAGTAGTCGCTCATGTTGTAGCCGACGAACGGCAGCATCGCGAACGGATCGCGGCGCACGACGCCCTGCTTGCCGCCCGCAGCCGCCGTCGTCTCGGAGCCCATCGTGGCGGCCATGTAGACGCCCTCGACCCAGTCGCGCGCCTCGGTCACCAGCGGGACCGTCGTCGAGCGGCGGCCGCCGAAAACGAAGGCGTCGATCGGCACGCCGGCGGCGTCGTCCCAGGCCGGATCCAGCGCGGGGTTGTTGGTCGCCGCCACGGTGAAGCGCGCGTTCGGGTGCGCCGCCTTGGCGCCGGTGTCGCGGCCGATTTCCGGTGTCCAGTCCCGGCCCTGCCAGTCGATCAGATGGGCCGGCGGGGTGTCGGTCATGCCCTCCCACCAGACGTCGCCGTCGTCCGTCAACGCCACGTTGGTGAAGATCGTGTCGCGCTCAAGGCAAGCCATGCAGTTGGGATTGGTCTTGTCGTTGGTGCCCGGCGCAACGCCGAAGTAGCCCGCCTCGGGGTTGATCGCGTACAGCCTGCCGTCCAGGCCCGGCTTGATCCAGGCGATGTCGTCGCCGATGGTCGTCACCTTCCACCCCGGCAGGCCCGCAGGCGGGATCAGCATTGCGAAATTGGTCTTGCCGCAGGCGCTCGGGAAGGCCGCGGCGATGTGATGTTTTCTTCCTTCGGGGCTTTCGACGCCCAGGATCAGCATGTGCTCGGCAAGCCAGCCCTGGTCCCGGCCCATGGTGCTTGCAATGCGCAGGGCGAAGCACTTCTTGCCAAGCAGCGCGTTGCCGCCGTAGCCCGAGCCATAGCTCCAGATCTCCTGCGTCTCGGGATAGTGGACGATGTACTTGGTTTCGTTGCAGGGCCAAGCCACGTCTTTCTGGCCGGGCTGCAGCGGTGCGCCCACGGTGTGCACGCAGGGCACGAAGTGCCCGTCGCTGCCAAGCACGTCGAGTACGTCGCGCCCCATGCGCGTCATGATCTTCATGTTGACAGCCACATAGGGGCTGTCGGACAGCTCGACGCCGATGTGTGCAATCGGCGAACCCAGCGGGCCCATGCTGAACGGCACCACGTACATCGTGCGGCCGCGCATGGCGCCGCGGAACAGCGCTGGCGTCCCGTCGGGACGGCCGGTCTGAAGGAGTTCGCGCATCTCGGCGGGCGCCATCCAGTTGTTGGTCGGGCCGGCGTCTTCCTTGCGCTCGCTGCAAATGAAGGTGCGGTCCTCGACGCGCGCCACGTCGCTCGGGCTGCTGCGCGCGAGGTAGCTGTTCGGGCGCAGCTGCGGATTCAACTTCGTGAAGGTGCCCGCCGCCACCAGCTGGGCGCACAGCCGGTCGTATTCCTCCGTGCTGCCGTCGCACCAGTAGACCGATTCGGCCTCGGTCAGCGCCGCGATCTGCGCGACCCATTCGATCAGGCGGGCGTGGCGGACATGGGCGGGCGTGTTCAGCCGCACGCCTTCAAGCACGGGACAGTTCATTGCATTTCCAATCATCGAAGTCAAAAAAGCGGGATTGGGCAAGCCTTGCTGCAAACCGGCGTCTCGGTGGACGCGCGGCGCGTCAGGACTTGCCCAATGCCGCTTCGGGCTGGCGGAGCACCCGGGTTGGATTACCGCCAGTTACCGACGTTCCTGCCCGATCGGGCGGCCACGTCATGGGTGAACGATTGTTGACCCAGTGTAATTGTCAGGTAACCACCGATTTCCGGGGGGTCATGCGATTCGCGCATAACCTTATGCACCAGGCAGAGGCTTGCCAATCCTGCCAAAGCAGGGCAAGTCACGGACCCGCCCCTTTAAGATGCCGCGCCATGACCGTCCGCCGCCACGCTCTGATCCACCTGTGTGCCTCGGTCGCCGCGCTGGCCTGCCCGTCGCTCGGGCTGGCGGCGCAGCGCCAGTCGCTGTCCGACCCGATGCGCCTCGCCGTCGACGATGCGCTCGCCGATTCGGGCCTCGCCGCCTCGTTGCAGCGCGGCTTCGGCCGCGACACCGGTCTGGCGGTGCAACTGCTGCGCGGGCCCGCGGCCAGCGTGCTGGAGGCGCTGGAGCGCGGCGAACATGACGCGGCGCTCACCAACGTGCCGTCGATCGAGACGGGGCTCGAGAAGCAGGGTCTCGTGCACGACCGGCAGCTGGTGGCGCGCAGCGACTTCGTGCTGGTCGGGCCCAGCGTGCTGGTCAAGCCGCTGGCAGCCGGCAAGGACGTTGCGCTCGCCCTGTCTCGGCTGGCCGAGGCGCAGGTGCCCTTCATGTCGCGTCCGGACGGATCGGGCACCCACCATGCGGAACTCGCCGCCTGGCGAGCCGCCCGATTGGCGCCCGCCGGGCC
>CAJPFZ010000188.1 GCA_905339355.1 Burkholderiaceae bacterium | reverse complement strand
AAAGGATCTGACCCGTGGCGCTTGAATGGACCCACTGCGTCGACAGCCTCGACTGGAATGAACTCGAGGCGCTCTATCGCGCGGCGCCGCTCGGCAACAAGCTGGCCGCTGACCTGAAGATCGCGTTCACCAACAGCATGTTCAAGTGCCTGGTGTTCGATGGCGGCCGGCTGGTCGCCGCGGGCCGCGCCGTGGCCGACGGCGTCGACTGTTCCTACATCTGCGACGTGGCCGTGCTGCCGAGCCACCAGGGGCAGGGGCTGGGCAAGGCACTCGTCGCCCGTCTGCTCGCTCTCTCGCAAGGGCACAAGAAGATCATCCTGTACGCAGTGCCCGGCAAGGAGCCGCTGTACCACGGCCTGGGCTTTCGCCGCATGACCACCGCGATGGCAATCTTCCAGGATCAGGCGCGCGCGCTCGAACGCGGCCTGCTCACGGAGAACTGAGCCGTGAGACAGCCCGTGCCTCACGGCCTCTGAGCGCCACCGCCTGACGAGCTTTCAAGGCTGATCCACCTTCACCGCGCGCAGCCGCAGCGAGTTCGCGATCACGCTCACCGACGACAGCGCCATCGCAGCCGCCGCCACGATCGGCGACAGCAGGATGCCGAAGAACGGGTAGAGCACGCCTGCGGCGATCGGGATGCCGGCCACGTTGTAGACGAAGGCGAAGAAGAGATTGGTGCGGATGTTCTTCATCGTCGCCTGCGAGAGCCGGCGCGCACGCACGATGCCGGTCAGGTCGCCCTTCAGCAGCGTGATGCCCGAACTTTCCATCGCCACGTCGGTGCCGGTGCCCATGGCGATGCCCACGTCGGCCGCCGCGAGCGCCGGCGCGTCGTTGACGCCGTCGCCGGCCATCGCGACCACACGTCCTTCGGCCTTGAGCTTCTGCACCACGGCCGACTTGTCTTCTGGCAGCACTTCGGCGATGACTTCGTCGATGCCGAGGTCGCGGCCCACGGCTTCGGCGGTCGTCTTGCCATCGCCCGTCAGCATCACCACGCGGATGTGCTCGCGGCGCAGCGCAGCGATGGCCGCCGGCGTGCTGGCCTTGATCGGGTCGGCGATGCCGACGAAGCCTGCCGGGCGCCCGCCGATGCCGACGAAGATGACGGTTGCCGCCTTCGCACGCAGGGGCTCTGCGTCGGCCTGCATGCTGGACACGTCGATGCCGTACTCGGCCATGAACTTCGCGCTGCCGCACACGACCTGAACCCCGTCGACGCTGCCGATCACGCCCTTGCCGACCGGCGAATCGAAATCCGTCACCGGCGCGAGCTGCAGCTTGCGCTCCTGCGCATCGGCCACGATGGCGGCGGCCAGCGGATGCTCGCTCGCGCGCTCCACGCTCGCCAGCTGCCGCAGCACGGTGTCGGCGTCGAAACCCGCCGCCGGCGCGATGTGCACCACCTTCGGCCGGCCTTCGGTCAGCGTGCCGGTCTTGTCGACCACCAGCGTGTCGACCTTCTCCATGCGCTCCAGCGCCTCGGCGTCGCGGATCAGAACGCCATGCTGCGCGCCTTTGCCGACGCCGACCATGATGCTCATCGGCGTGGCCAGGCCGAGCGCACAAGGACACGCGATGATGAGCACCGCCACCGCGGAGATCAGCGCATACGAGAACGCCGGGCTCGGCCCCCACAGCAGCCAGACGCCGAAGGTGGCGAGCGCCACCGCAATGACCACCGGCACGAACCAGCCGGCCACCTGGTCGGCCATGCGCTGGATCGGCGCGCGGCTGCGCTGCGCGGCGGCAACCATGTGCACGATCTGCGCGAGCAGCGTGTCGGCGCCGACTTTCTCCGCACGCATCACGAAGCCGCCGGTCTGGTTCATGGTCCCGGCGGTCACCTTGGCGCCGGGCGACTTGGCCACCGGCATCGGCTCCCCGGTGACCATCGACTCGTCCACCGTGCCCTTGCCCTCCACGAGCTCGCCGTCGACCGGCACCTTCTCGCCCGGGCGCACGCGCAGGCGTTCGCCGACCTGAACGGACTCGAGTTCGACCGTCTCGTCGGTGCCATCGTCGCGCACGCGCACGGCGGTCTTGGGCGCGAGGTCGAGCAGCGCGCGGATCGCGCCCGAGGTCTTCTCGCGTGCACGCAGCTCGAGCACCTGACCGAGCAGCACGAGCACGGTGATCACGGCCGCCGCTTCGAAGTAGATCGGCACCGCGCCCTCCGTGCCGCGGAACGCGGCCGGGAACAGCTGCGGCGCGACCGTGCCGACGACGCTGTAGAGCCACGCGGCGCCGGTGCCGAGCGCGATCAGGCTGAACATGTTCAGGCTGCGATTGACGATCGATGCCCAGGCGCGCACGAAGAAGGGCCAGCCCGCCCACAGCACCACCGGCGTGCCCAAAAGCAGCTGCAGCCAGTTCGAGGCCTGCATCCCGATCAAGTGACTGAGCCCGGTGATGTGCGCGCCCATTTCGAGCG
>CAJPFZ010000187.1 GCA_905339355.1 Burkholderiaceae bacterium | reverse complement strand
CACCTTCGGCCGCTACATCGCGCTCGATTTCGGCATCGTCGGCACGCTGACCGAATACGACAAGGAATACCTCGCGCAGAACTTCGTCGCCTTCTTCCGGCGCGACTACAAGCGCGTGGCCGAACTGCACGTCGAAAGCGGCTGGGTGCCGGCAACCACGCGTGTGGACGAACTCGAAGGCGCCATCCGCACGGTGTGCGAGCCGCACTTCGACCGGCCGCTCAAGGACATCTCGCTCGGCCAGGTGCTGCTGCGGCTGTTCCAGGCCTCGCGGCGCTTCAACGTCGAGATCCAGCCGCAACTGGTGCTGCTGCAGAAGACACTGCTCAACGTCGAGGGCCTGGGGCGCCAGCTCGACCCCGAGCTCGATCTCTGGCACACCGCCAAGCCGTTCCTCGAACGCTGGATGAACGACCAGATCGGCTGGCGCGGGCTGATCGAAGGCCTGCAGCGCGAAGGGCCGCGCTACGTGCAGCTGCTTCCGGAGCTGCCGAGGCTGCTGCATCAGTACCTGGCGGCCAAGCCCGCTGCGGGTGACGCGATGCTGGAAGCCCTGCTGCGCGAACAGCGCCGCACCAACCGGCTTTTGCGCGCCATGGCCTACATGGCGCTCGGCGCGGCGCTGGCGCTGGGCGTCGCCCAGTGGTATTGGCGCTGGGCTTAGCCCGGCTCAGTCGTTGGCCGCGCCGATGCCGACACAGGCGCGGACCTTGCGATCGGCGCGCCGATTGCACCGATAATTCGCGCGCCGTTCCGCGGGCCCCGTGTTGTGGGCCCACCCCCGTCGATTCGCCTTGCCGTCGTGGAGCAACGCTGTGCTGATCACTTTCGTCGTCCTCTATCTGCTCGTCACCATCGGCATCGGCCTGCTCGCGGCGCGCAAGGTCCACAGCGCGAAGGACTTCCTGGTCGCCGGGCGCAGCTTGCCGCTGTACATGAACGTCGCCACGGTGTTCGCCACCTGGTTCGGCGCCGAGACGGTGCTGTCGGTGTCGGCCACCTTCGCCAAGGACGGCCTGGGCGGCGTGCCGGGAGACCCGTTCGGCGCCACGGTATGCCTGGTGCTCGCGGCGCTGCTTTTCGCCAAGCTGTTCTATCGCATGAACCTGCTGACCATCGGCGACTTCTACAAGGAGCGCTACGGCAAGTTGGTGGAGGTGCTGACGAGCGTGGCCATCGTCTTGAGCTACCTCGGCTGGACCTCGGCGCAGCTCACCGCCCTCGGACTCGTGATCCACGTGCTGTCGGGCGGCGCGATCGGGCTCAATGAGGCGATCCTCGCCGGTGCGGCCATCGTGCTTGTCTACACCATTTTCGGCGGCATGTGGTCGGTCGCCTTCACCGACTTGTTCCAGACCGCGGTCATCCTCGTTGGCCTTTCGCTCGTGGCCTACCTCGTGGGCGACCTGGCCGGCGGGCCTGCGAAGGTGATCGCCCAAGCCTCGGCCGAAGGAAAGTTCGATTTCTTCCCGTCGGATGCGGTCGGGTGGTGGGCGATGGCGGGTGCGTTCTTCGCCTTCGCCTTCGGCTCGATCCCGCAGCAGGACGTGTTCCAGCGCATGACCAGCGCCAAGGACGAGAAGACGGCCGTGCGCGGCACCATCATCGGCGGCCTGATGTACTTCTGCTTCGCCTTCGTGCCCATCTTCGTCGCCTACGCCGCGCTCGTTACCGACCCGTCGCTGAAGGCGCTGTTCGACGGCGACGATGCACGCGCCATCCAGCGCATCCTGCCCGACCTGGTGCTCGGCAAGATGCCGATCTGGGCGCAGGTGATGTTCTTCGGCGCCTTGCTGTCGGCCATCCTCTCCACGGCCAGCGGTGCGCTGCTGGCGCCGACGTCGCTGTTCACCGAGAACGTGCTGCGGCCCTTCGTGCCCCACATGGGCGACCGCCAGTTCCTGCTGACGCTGCGCATCATCCTCGTCACCTTCACCGCGGCGGCGCTGATCTTCGCGCTGAACAGCACGAGCACGATGTACGAGATGGTGCAGAACGCCTACAACGTGACGCTGGCCGGTGCCTTCGTGCCGCTGCTCGCCGGCGCCTACTGGAAACGCGCCAGCACGCAGGGTGCGCTGCTGTCCATCGTGCTCGGCATCGGCTTCTGGCTGGGCGCCAACACGCTTGCGCCCGAGGCGCTGGTGCCGCCCAACCTGGTCGGCCTGTTCGCCTCCATCGTCGGCATGCTCATGGGCTCGCTTGCACCTCAGATCATCGAGCGCAAGGGCCACTCGATCGATGCCGCCATTCATCGCCACGCCCACGGCGGCCATCATGCAGCGCCGCATGGCACCCATCATTGAGGCATGCCGCACAGCCCTTGAGGCCGGGCCACGACGCCCCCATCTATAATTTCACCTTTTTAATCAAGGGCTTAGCCATGCCAATCTACGCATACCGCTGTGAGTCGTGCGGCCACGCGAAGGATGTGCTGCAAAAGGTCTCGGACCCGCTGCTGAGCACCTGCCCGGCGTGCAACGCCGCGACGTTCAAGAAGCAGCTGACGGCGGCCGGCTTCCAGCTCAAGGGTTCCGGCTGGTATGTGACCGACTTTCGCGGCGGCAACAATGGCGGCGCCGCCAAACCCGAGACTGCCTCCGACGCGGGCAAGCCCGGCGAGGCCAAGACCGATTCGGCGCCTGCTGCCGCTGCGGCCGCCGCCACGAGCGACAGCACGCCGGCAGCCGGCGGATGCGCCGGTTCCTGCGCCTGCCACTGACATGTCGACCTCGACCTCGCACGCGGCCCGCCGGGCCGCGTCCCGGCACCTGCCGAGAGGTTGAGAGGCGACGCCTGGAACCCTCGTGAAGAAATACCTGCTCGCCGGCCTGCT
>CAJPFZ010000186.1 GCA_905339355.1 Burkholderiaceae bacterium | reverse complement strand
GCGCATGTCGAGTCGCGCCACAACACGATGGCCACCTCGCCGGCCGGCGCGCGTGGCGTGATGCAGGTGATGCCGGCCACCGCCAGGCGCTTCGGCGTCGCCACCGCGCAGTCGCTGCAGGAGCCGCGCACCAACCTCGATGTCAGCGCGAGCTACCTGAAGACGCTGCAGCGGCGTTTCGGCAACGACCTCACGCTCGTGCTGGCGGCCTACAACGCCGGCGAAGGCGCAGTCGAGAAGTACGGCCGCCGCGTGCCGCCGTATGCCGAGACGCAGAGCTACGTACGGCAGGTGCTGGCGCATTACCGACGATTGACCGCGGTTGCGCGGCAAGCGTCGAGCGCCCTGCGCTCGGACCTCTGAGCGGACTTTCCGTTCGCCGCGGCGCGCGGCAGCGCCGCCCGTCTCCCCGGCACGGGAAACGACTGTTGATCCACCACGACAACGAGACACCATGACTCCCACCGGCGTGCCCGACCACGCATCACCGACCGCCCGCATCGGCTCGCGCTACAGCGACCTGCTGCTCGTGGCCGGCGTGGTCGCGATCCTCGCGATGATGGTGCTGACCCTGTCGCCGCTCGCCATCGACGTGATGGTGGCGATCAACATCGCAGTCGGCGTGGTGCTGCTGCTGGTTGCGCTGTACATCGGCTCGCCGCTCGAGTTCTCGGTGTTCCCGAGCGTGCTGCTGATCACGACGCTGTTCCGGCTGTCGGTGTCGATCGCCACCACCAAGCTGATCCTGCTGAACGGCAATGCCGGCCACATCGTCGACACCTTCGGCAAGATGGTCGCCGGCGGCAACCTCGTCGTGGGCCTGGTGGTGTTCCTCATCATCACCGTGGTGCAGTTCATCGTCATCGCCAAGGGCGCCGAGCGCGTGGCCGAGGTGGCGGCGCGCTTCTCGCTCGACGCGATGCCGGGCAAGCAGCTGTCGATCGATTCCGACCTGCGCTCGGGCCTCATCGACAAGGAAGAAGCCAAGCGCAAGCGCCGCCAGCTCGAACTCGAAAGCAAGCTGCACGGCAGCCTCGACGGCGCGATGAAGTTCGTCAAGGGCGATGCGATCGCCGGCATCGTGATCATCGTCATCAACCTGCTCGGCGGCCTCGGGGTGGGCGTGCTGCAGCAGGGCATGGGCCTCGGCCACGCGATGGTCAAGTACTCCATCCTCACGATCGGCGACGGCATGGTGGCGCAGATCCCGGCGCTGCTGGCGGCGATGGCGGCGGGCCTGATCGTCACGCGCGCGACCGATGAAGAGAACGACCGCCACCTCGGCGAGGCGATCGCCCGGCAGATCTCGGCCAAGCCGCGCGTGCTGCTGGTGGCCGGCGGGCTGTGCGCATTGCTGACGCTGGTGCCGGGTTTTCCTTGGGCCGTGTTCCTGGTGCTGGGCCTCGTGTTCGGCATCAGCGGCGCGCTGCTGATGCCGCCGGTGAAGGCGCGCTGGCAGCGCTTCACGCGGCCCGCGCGCGAGACCATGCTGCGCCGCAAGGACGCACCGCCCGCGGTGCTCGCCACGGCGTTGCCGCCGCCGCGACCCACCGTGCCGCTGCTGCTCGAGCTGCCGGCCAGCGCGTTGCACGGCGACGCCCCGCAGCAGCTGCTGCACGCACTGGAAGGCGTGCTGGACCAGGTCAATCTCCGGCTCGGTCTGCCGCTGCCGCGCATCAGCGTGCACAGCACCGGCGAGGCGGCGGCGGCCGACACCGCCTGGCGCCTGCTCGCCTTCGAAGTGCCGATCGCGCAGGGCCCCTTGCCGATGGACGACATGCCGCATGCGCTGTCGCAGGCGGCATGGCAGGCGCTGCGCCGCCACACCGCGCTGTTCTTCGGCACGCAGGAGGCGAGCGCACTGCTCACGCGCGCGGCCAGCGACATGCCCGACGTGGTCAAGGAAGTGCTGCGCGCGCTGCCGCTGCAGCGCGTGGCCGAGATCCTGCGCCGCCTGGTGGAAGAAGAGGTCGCGATCCGCAACACGCGCGACATCCTCGAAGCGCTGGCGGATGCGGCGCAGCGCGAGAAGGACGTCTACGCGCTGACCGAACTCGCGCGCATCGCGCTCAAGCGCCAGCTGAGCCATCAGGTCGCGCCGGAAGGCAAGCTGCGCGCGCTGCTGCTTGCCCCCGATCTCGAAGAGCTGCTGCGGCAGGCGGTGCGCGTGAGCAACGGCGTGCAGCAGCTCGCTCTCGATCCGCAGCAGGCCCAGGCCGTCATGGACATGCTCGCCGCCGCCGTGCGCACGCACCTGCCGTCGGCGCTGGTGACCGCCGTGGACATCCGGCGCCACGTGCGCAAGTTGATCGAACCCACGTGCTTCGACACGCCGGTGCTGAGCTTCCACGAACTGGCGCCCACGCTCCAGCTGGAGGCGGTGGCACGCATCGGCGCGCCCGCTACACCTTTGCTGGAGGCTGCATGATCCGTCCGCACGGACCGTATTCGCTGTTCGCCCTGTGGGCCCGGCTCAAGCTGAGGGCGCGCTGGTTGAGACGGTACGCCAGCGCCTGCGTGCCGCCGCTGATGATGGCGTTGATGATGTGCGTGCCGCTTGCCGCGCAGGCCATGCCCATCCCCTTTGCCGAGCGCACGGTGCAGCTCACCGCACGCGAGCAGCCGATCGCCGGCTTCCTGCAGGACCTGTTCGGCCTGGTCGACATTCCGGTTTCCGTGAGCCCGTCGGTGAAGGGTGCCGTCAACGGCAGCTTCAACGGACCGGCCGAGCGGGTGTGGCGCAACATCTCGCGCGCCTTCAACCTCGTCGAGTACTACGACGGCGTGGTGCTGCACGTCTACGCGCCGGCCGACATGGCCACGCGCACGCTGCCGATCGCGCCCAGCCTGTCGAGCAAGGTGCAGCGCACGGTGCAGGAGATGCGCCTGCCCGACAGCCGCAACACGGTGCGTGTTACGCGCGAAGGCACGCTGGTGGCAAGCGGCACCCGCCGCTTCATCGAACAGGTGGAGGAGATCACTCGCGCGCAGATGGTCGGCGACCGGGTGGCGCCGCCCAGCGGCTTCAAGGTCTTCTACCTGCGCTATGCCTGGGCGCAGGACGTGGCCATCAGCTTCGGCGGCCGCCAGGTGGTGCTGCCGGGTGTCGCCAGCATCGTGCGCGCGATGATGACGAGCAACGCGCGCAGCCAGGTCTCGGTGTCGTCGTTCGAGACGCCGTCGCGCGGCACGGTGCCCGGCCTGCGCGGGCAGCGCACCGGGCGCACGCTGGGCGCGCCCGACGCCGATCCCGCAGCTCCCTCGGCGCCGACACTCGCCGCCGCCTACGCCCAGGGTGCGCTGCCCGGCATGACGGGCGCGGTGGTGCCGGCAGCCGCCGGCACGCCACCGGCCGCCCAGCCGGCAGTCTTCTCCACGCCGGTCGGCGACACGCAGCAGGTGCGCGTCGAGGCCGACGCGAGGCTCAACGCCGTCATCGTGCGCGACATGCCGGAGCGCCTGCCGCAGTACGAGCAGCTGATCGCCGCACTCGACGTCGAGCCGCAGGCGCTGGAGATCGAGGCGACGATCATCGACGTCAACACCGACCGCCTGCGCGAGCTGGGCATCAACTGGCGCTACACCAAGGGACGTGGCTCGCTGCTGTTCGGCCGCGGCGACAGTTCGGACCTGCTGCTCACGCCGACCACGCCGCCGGGCGACATCACGCCGATCGGCAAGGGCGGCTTCATCTCGGCCGTGCTCGGCAACGCCAACCAGTTCATCGCCCGCATCAACGCGCTGCAGGAGCAAGGCGCCGCCAAGGTGGTGTCGAGCCCGCAGGTGCTGACGCTGTCGAACGTCGAGGCGGTGTTCGACAACAGCAGCACCTTCTACGTGCGCGTGGCCGGCCGCGACGACGTCGACCTCTTCAACGTCTCGGCCGGCACCACGCTGCGCGTCACGCCGCACGTCTTCAAGGACCGCGGCGACGTGCGCATCAAGATGCTGGTGGCGATCGAGGACGGCTCGATCTCCGCCCGCACCGTCGACACGCTGCCGGTGGTGGAGCGCTCGGGCATCAACACGCAGGCGCTGATCTTCGAAGGCGAAAGCCTGCTGGTCGGCGGCATCACGCGCCAGAGCAACGACGACAGCACCAGCAAGGTGCCGCTGCTCGGCGACATGCCGGTGGTCGGTGGGCTGTTCCGCAGCACCCGCAGCAACAGCTCGCGCATCGAGCGCATGTTCCTGATCTCGCCGCGCCTGTCGGGCGGCCGCCGCGTCGCGGTCGAACCGGCCGCCGGACGTGCCGTGCCACCGGCCGCGCCTGCGCCGACGGCCCCAGCCGGCACGCCGCCGCCCGCGAACGACGCGCCCGGGCCGGCGCCGACCTCCCGCGGCACGGAAGAACCCCCCGACTTGTTCAGAGGTTGACGCCATGACCGATCTTCGTGAGCTGGAATTGCGCGTGCTCGAAGGCGAGCAGCAAGGTGCGCGCTGCGGCATCTCGCCCGGCACCGCAACTGTCGTCAGCGGCGACTGGGGCGCCGACGTGGTGCTGCGCGGCAAAGACCTCGCCGCGCGGCGCATCAGCGTCACGCCGCGCGCCGGCGGCGTGCACGTGACCGTGCTGAGCGGCGACGCACGGCTCGGCGAACGGCTGCTGCAGTCGGGCGAGGCGGTCGACCTGCCGCTGTACACGCCGCTGCGGCTCGGCGACACGGCCATCGCGCTCGGCCATGCCGGCGACGAGCCCTGGGCCACCGCCGCGGCGAGCGTCGGCGGCGCCCAGACGACTGGCACTGGCACCGTCAGCGATCCGGACCCGACGGCGACACGGCACGGCAGCGCGCCCCTGCTCACGCTCGCGCAGCGCTGGTCGCGCCGGCTGGTCGCGGGCGGGGGCGCGGTGGCCGCGGTGTCGGCCGCGATGCTCGCCTTCGCCTACACCGCGACACCGGCCGAACCCAGCACGGCCCAGCTCGCGCGCCGTGCCGAAGCGACCCTGCATGCCGCCGGCTTTCCGCGCCTGGAAGTGCAGGCGCAGCCCAACGGCGAGATCGCGGTCACCGGCTACCTCGAGACCAACGAGCAGCGCACGCGCATCGAGCAGCTGCTGGCGGCACAGTCGCTGCCGACGCGGCTGTCGGTGTGGGTCAACGAGCAGGTCGCGAGCGCCGTGGTCGACGTCTACCGCGTCAATGGCGTGACGGCGCGGGCCGAAACCACCGGGCCGGGCGCGGTGCGTGTCTCGACGCAGGAGAACGACATGCCGCGGCTGGAGCAGATCCGCGCCATCGCGCGGCGCGACGTGCCCGGCCTCGCGCTGATCGAAGCCCACAACGCGCCGCCGCCCGCCGCGCCCGCCGCTGCGGCGGTGGTCGACGACCCGGGCAAGCGCGTCGCGTCGATCGTGCCGGGCGACCCGTCGTACGTCGTCACCGCCGACGGCACCCGCTACTTCGAAGGTGCGCTGCTGCCCACCGGGCACCGCATCGCCGCCATCGCCGAACGCGAGGTGCTGCTCGAAAAGGCCGGCACCACGACGCCGCTGAAGTTCTGAGCGGTCGAGTTTCTTTCCTTCCCCCCAACCCCGAGGAGACCGAGATGAGCGAATCGATCAATCCCCTGTCGATGATGGCCACCGCGCCGTTGAGCAGCAACAAGAACGCCGGCGGCAGCTGGTACGAAGCGATGGCCGAGGCCTGGGGCCAGACGCTGGACCGGCAGGCCGCCGACATCGAGTCGCTGGCCGACAAGGTCAGCGGCGGCGACGACAAGCCGGCCACCGTGACGCAGCTCACCGCCGAGTCGCTGAAGATGGGCTTCCTGTCGAACAGCTCGCACACCGCGCTGTCGTCGACGGGCGAGGCGCTGAAGACGATGGCGCAGAAGTCCTGACGCGGGGTCGGCGATGACCATCCCCGTCTCCCTGCCCACCGCCATCGGCGCCACTGCCGCGCCGTCGCCGGTGAACGCCGGCTACGGCGTGTCGCTCACCGACGTGGCGGCATTCGAGCAATCGATCGCGCGCGCGCAAGCCTCGGGCCAGGCCGGCAGCGTGACCGTGCAGGCAGCGCCGGTGCATTCGCCCGGCCACGCGATGCAGGCCTTGTTCAAGCCGCTGGAGCACATCAACCTCGAAGCCTCGCAGCTGTCGGCGCAGGCGAAGAGCGCGACCGAAGGCGGCCGCTCGCTGACCCCCGGCGAGATGGTGATGCTGACGGTGAAGTGCCACGAGTTCATGTTCCATTGCCAGCTGACGGCCAACGTGGCGAACCGCACGTCGGATGGCCTGCAGCAACTGTTCCGCCAGCAGGCTTGACATGAAACGCGAGTCCTTCTCGGGCATGCGCACAGTCCCCTCGGCAGGCTCGGTGCGAACGGGGGGTTTGGGGAATCCCGTCCCCACCCCGTTCGGGCTGAGCCTGTCGAAGCCCCGCGCCGACACGCACAAGCCGCGACACCTTCTCCTCGCCCTCGCCACCGCCGCCCTCCTCACCGCCTGCGGCGAACAGGAGCTCTACGCGGAACTGTCGCAGCGCCAGGCCAACGAGATGGTCGCGGTGCTGCGCAACGCCGGCATCGATGCCGACAAGCAAGGCCGCGACGGCAACACCTTCGCCGTCGTCGCGCCGCGGCAGCGCTTCGCGCAGGCGATCGAGGTGCTGCGTTCCAACGGCTATCCGCGCGAGGGCTTCGACAACCTGGGCCAGGTGTTCAAGAAGGAAGGCTTCGTCTCCTCGCCGCTCGAGGAACGCGCCCGCCTGACACACGCCCTGTCGCAGGAGATCGCCAACACCATCGCCAGCATCGACGGCGTGGTGATGGCACGCGTGCATCTCTCGGTGCCCGAGAAGGACCCGCTGGCCGACAAGGTACCCCCCGCGTCGGCGTCGGTCTTCATCAAGCACCGGCCCGGCGTGAACCTCGACGCGCGCATGGGGCACATCAAGGCGCTGGTCGTCAACTCGATCCAGGGCCTGCCCTACGACAACGTGACGGTGGTCATGTTCCCCGCCGAGCCGTGGTCGACACGGGTCGCTCCGGCCGCGCCGGCCTGGGGCGTGCTGGACACGACGCTGTGGTGGGTGGCGGGCCTGGGCACGCTGTCGCTCGCCGCCGGAGCGCTGCTCTGGTGGTGGCACCGCCGCCGCCACCCACCGGCACCGCCCCGCGCGGCGCTCGCGCCGGTGATCGACGTCGGCATGCGCAGGCACGGCTGACATGCATGCGCAACCGACACCCGAAACGAGCCCGCGTGCACGGCGCGGCGCAGCGGCGCGCTGGCTGGCCGCGTCGCCGCGGCGCGCGGAGCTTGGCTGGGCCGATCTCGCGGCCTGGCCCGCGTGGGCCGATTTCCCTCCCGCCGCGCTGCAGCAACTGGCCTATGCCACCGGCGCCCGCGTCCACGCCGAGGCGCTGCGCCGATGCATCGACGGCCGCGTGCTCAAGCACGTACGCGATCGCCTCGGCGAGGGCGCGATGCGCTCGCTGATGGACATGCCCGACGAGCAGCCGAGCGCCCCCCTGCCGCTGCTGCTCGGAGAAATCGACACCGCGCTGCTCGATGCACTGCTGCCGGCCGTGGGGCGCGACTGGCTGCTCGCAAGCGTGGCGTCGCCGGTGCTGCGCGAGGCCTTGCGCGAGCAGCTGTGGCCGGCGACCGGGCCTCAGGTCCGCGTGATCAACGGCGCCGCGGCCGCTGCGGTGGTGGCCGAGGCGATGTCATTACACATTGATGAGATTCCGTCATGACATTTCTCGCGATCCATCGCGGCACGCAGACCAGCCTCGCCACCGATGAGCCCTGGCTGAGCCCGGACGAATGGAGCGCCTGCGACTCGGCCGCCGACCTGCTCGAACGCCTGGAGCAGCGGCACGCCGCGCAGGCCGCGCGGCTCGATGCGGCGGTGGACGAAGCGCGCCGGGCCGGCTTCGCCGCCGGGCGCGAGCAGGCGCTGCGCGACACCGCCGAGCGCCTCGCCGAGTCTTGGCAAGACGCCGCCGACGAGGCGCGGATCGAGGCGCAGTCGCTGCGCGACGCCGTGCTCACGCTCAGCGTGCGGCTGGTGCAGCACATCGCGCGCGACCTCGCCGCGCCCGACGTCGTCAGCGCCTTGCTGCGGCGCGCGAGCGAGGAGCTGATGCCCGATCAACCCGCGGTCGTGCGGGTCCACCCCGATGTCGCCGACGCGGTGCGTACCCGGCTCGACGAGTCGACCCCGCTCGAGCTGCGGGCCGATCCCACGCTCGAACCGCTCGACTGCGTGTTCGACACGCCGGCCGGCCAGCTGATCGCCAGCTGGCAGGCACAGCTCGATCGGGTGCAGCAGGGGTTGCTCACATGAAGCACACGCGCCCCGGACACGACAGCCCGGACGCAGCGATGGAGCCACTGTCATGACCACAGCCGCCCGCCTCGCCGCCGAGCTGATCGGCTCGCTGCAGCACACCCGCACGCTCGCCGAGCGCGGCCGCGTGGTGCAGGCCTTCGGCACCACGCTGCGCGTGAGCGGCCTGTCCGCGCGCATCGGCCAGCAATGTCTGATCCACGACGCACGCGGCAGCGGCCTGCGCGCCGAGGTGGTGGGCTTGTCGCATGGCGACGCGATCCTCGTTCCGTTGTCGGGCCTGCAGGATGTCGCGAGCGATGCGAAGGTCGAGATCGTTGCCGAGGCACCGACGGTGCCGTGCGGACCTGCGTTGCTCGGCCGCGTGCTCGACAGCTTCGGCCAGCCGCTCGACGGCCGCCCGCTCCCGCTCGCCGAGCTGACTCAGCGCCCGGTGCATTGCGCCGCCCCCAACCCCTTGCAGCGCCTGCCGGTGGAACAGGTGTTCGCGACCGGCGTGCGCGCGATCGACTCGGCACTGACGGTCGGCGAGGGGCAGCGCGTCGGCGTGTTCGCCACCGCAGGCGGCGGCAAGTCGACGCTGCTGGGCATGCTCGCGCGCCAGGCGGCGAGCGACGTCAACGTGATCGCGCTGGTCGGCGAGCGCGGGCGCGAGGTGCGCGAATTCATCGACGACAGCCTGGGCGCGGCCGGCCTCGCGCGTTCGGTGCTCGTGGTCGCCACCTCGGACCGGCCGGCGATGGAGCGGCTTCGCGCCGCGCAGGCCGCCACCGCCATCGCTGAGGGCTTTCGTGCCCAGGGCGCGCGGGTGCTGCTGCTGATGGACTCGGTGACGCGCTACGCGCGCGCCCTGCGCGAGATCGGCCTGGCGGTGGGCGAGCCGGCGGTGCGGCGCGGCTTTCCGCCATCGGTGTTCGCCGAGCTGCCGCGCCTGTTCGAACGCGCCGGCAACGATGCCACCGGTTCGATCACCGCCTTCTACACCGTGCTCGCCGAAGACGAAGACGGCAGCGACCCGGTGGCCGAGGAGGTGCGCTCCATCCTCGACGGCCACATCGTGCTGTCGCGCGAGCTGGCGCAGGCCGGCCACTACCCGGCGATCGACGTGCTCGCCAGCGCCAGCCGCGTCTTCAACCGCGTCACGCAGCCGGCGCACCGCGACGCCGCGCTGCGCCTGCGCGCGCTGATGGCCAAACACACGCAGATCCGCTTCCTGCTGCAGGTCGGCGAGTACCGCGCAGGCAGCGACGTGCTCGCCGACCAGGCGATCGAGCGCTGGCCCTCGATCGAATCGCTGCTGCGACAGCCGCCGGACGCGGCCACCGACTTCAACCAGACGCTGGACCGCTTGCAGGAGGCGATTGCATGAACCGCATGGAAGGCGAACGCATCGCCGAACTCACGCAGCTGCTGCGCCTGCGCCGCCTGCGCGAAGAAGCCGCTCGCATCGAGTGCGAGGCCAAACGCGCCGCACGCGACAGCGCTCAGGCGGCCGTGGCCGAGACCGAGCGCGAGGTCGAGCGGCTGCGGCTCGAACGCGAGGCATTGGCCGACGCGGTGGCGGGTGCCATGGCGGCATCGATGCCGCGGCTCGGGCCGTTCGCGATCTCCCGCCGCGAGGCGCTGGACGATCTGCTCGAACGTGCCGAGTACGCGCTGATCGACGATGAAGAGGCCTTGGCCGAAGCACAGGAGGCGCTCGATGAAGCGCAAGCCGCCTGGCTCCAGGCGCGTGCGCGCTGCGAGGCCGTCGAGCAGCTGGACCGGCGCACACGCCTGGGTTTTGCGCAGGCGGCGGAGCAGCGGCTCGAACGCGAGGTGGATGCGATGCCGAGCTTGGTTTCGATGCGGAGTGCGCTATGAGCGTGTCGCCCACATCGAAGCGCATCACTGCCGGGGATGGGCTGCTGTCGGCAGCCTCGAAGCCCGACGATCGGCGTGCCGCCGATCGGCGCGACGCGCTGCGCGCCACTCGGGCTGCACGCGAACAGCAGCGCGGCGAGTTCGAGCGTGCATTGCGGCGCGCGCAAGGCGATCACGAGGACGAGCACGGCGCACCGCCGACGCCTGGCCTTGCCCTGCCCCCAGTTCGGGCAGAGGTATCGAAGACCGAACCCGCTGGTCCAGAGGTATCGAAGGATCGGGCTGAGGTATCGAAGCCCACCCCCGTTCGTCCTGAGGTATCGAAGGACGGGGCTGAGGTATCGAACCCCCTTGAACCAGCGCACGAGCCCTCCGATACCTCAGGGCGAACGGGGTCGCGCGCCGACATGGCGCTGGTGCATCCGGGCTGCGAATCGCATGTCTTTTCGACGGCAGCAACCCCCGTCGCGCTGACACGGCACAACGCCCCTCAGCTCGACGACTTCACGCGCGTGCGCGACACCGCCCCGTCGGCGGAAGCGTCACGCTGGCGTTTCGAGCTCGCCGACGCCACGCTCCCGATCCAGCGCCTCGACCTTCAGCGCCCGCCAGGCGGCACGCTGCAGCTGGCCCTCACGCCGCGCGATGCCCGCCACGCCGCGCCCGCGGAAGCCGCGCTGTCGCGCCTGCAGCAGCGGCTGTCAGCGCGCGGCAGCGCCCTCGCCGAGCTGCACCCCACCCCATCCGACGACCCGCTTCACGACGCATGATGATCAACACCGCTTCCCCCGACACCAATCGCCTCGCGCAGGAACTCGCGCGCCGCCTGAGCGAAGCGCTGGGCCAGGTCCTGACGGGCTTCGGCGACACGAACGCGGAGCCGCCAGCACTGACGATTCAACCGGCCGCGCAGGCGATCGCGCCGGCCTTGCTGGCGCGCCGCCACCCCGGCGGCCCGAAGGCGCAGCGCGATGCGCGCGCGCTGTACCAGCGCTGCCTCGCGCACTATCGCGAGAAGGTGCAGCGAGGCCTGCCCGAGGACGACCTCGGCGCCGCGGCCGCCTACTTCGTGCTCGCCAACCTGGCGGCGTTGCAGAACCTCGACATCACCGAGTCGCAGCTCGCGCTGGTCGAGCGGCAGATGCGGCATGTCATCGGCCGCCACGACGCCTGGCTCGCCGCCGACGCGCGCGAGCGCCAGTCGCTGTTCGAGCAGCTGGCGATCCTCGGCGTGCTCGTCGGCGAGGGCCAGGCCGAAGCGCGCCACCAGGGCGAGGCCGCCCTGGCCAACGTGCGGCTTGCGGCACGCGGCTACCTCGTGCAGTTGCTGGGCCTCAACCCCGACGCGCTGCGACTGACGAGCGAAGGCCTGACGCTGCGCGCGGAGGTCTTGATGCCGGAGCTGCCAACAGTCGACGAGCCGCAGGAGTGAACACGGCGCCATGAATCCGATCCAGGCCGTCGAGGCAGGTGCGCAAGCTGCGCTGGAAGCGGTGCGTGCACTGCTGTCTGCCCAGCCGCCCGTGGCGGCGCAAGACGGCTCGCCGATGACGATGGGCGCCACGGCACCTGCGGTCGAGGGCCCGCCGGCCGCTGCGATTGCCAGTCCGGCGGCCACGCCCCTCAGCGAGCCGCCACGCGTCAGCGGCCCCGCCGATGGCCGCGCGACGCTGACGCAGTTGGCCGCCGGCCACGCCCCGCATGTCGCCGCGACGCGCACAGCCGCGGTCGCTGCGGTCGCCGCTGCCGCCTTGCCGGCGCAAGTCTCGGCGCTCGCCAACGCCGCCGCGGGCCGTGGCTTGGTCGGCGCGGCCGGTACGCCGGCCGACGCTGCACAGCGCAGCACCGCCTTGCCGCCGGAGAACGCCGCGCTCACGTCCCTCGCTCGCGCGACCGACAGCGTTGCCGTGCCGGTGATGATCACGCCGCTGCAGACTCTGGCCGCGCACCTGCAGCGTCCGGCGCATCTGCCGACGGATCGCCGCCCACCTTCGCCGCCACCGCGGCCACGCGAAGCAGCACGCGGCGCCGGTACTGCAGACGGCGAGTCCGTGCGCACCGGCGAACCTGCCGATCACACGGCCGGAACCCTGCCTTCGCTGGCAGCCGACGAAGAGCGCGGCCGTCGCGCCGACCTTCACGGCACTGAACCGGAGCCGAGCTACGCCCGCCTGGAACGCTGGCTCACCGAGGCAGAGCAGCACGCCGCGCTGCGCGAGCTGGCGCAGCGGCGGCGTGTGCTGCTGATCGTTCCGGCGAATGATGTCGGACGGCACGCCCGCGCGGCGCGTGTGCACCTGCTGGTTCCGCATCCGCATCCGCATCGGCGCGGCGAGGCGCACACGTTCAACGCGCGCTGGTGGCCCGGCGCCGGCCATCGCGCCGACTGGACGGCGTGGCGGCTGCTCCGCGACGCCGACGCCGCCGGCGGCCCGCGCCTGCAGTCGCGCCATCTCTCGCCGGTGCCGGCCGGTGCGGTGACTCTGCTGCTGCGCCTGGGCCCTACGCCTGCGAGCCTGCTCGATGCC
>CAJPFZ010000185.1 GCA_905339355.1 Burkholderiaceae bacterium | reverse complement strand
AACTCGTAGGCCTCGGTGTCGGCCGTGCCGGTCATGCCCGACAGCTTGCCGTACATGCGGAAGTAGTTCTGGAAGGTGATCGAGGCGAGGGTCTGGTTCTCGCTCTGGATGTGCACACCCTCCTTGGCCTCCACCGCCTGGTGCAGGCCGTCGGACCAGCGGCGGCCCGTCATCAGGCGGCCGGTGAACTCGTCGACGATGATCACCTCGCCGTCCTGCACGACGTAATGCTGGTCGCGGTGGTACAGGTGGTTGGCGCGCAGCGCGGCATACACGTGGTGCATCAGCGTGATGTTGGCCGCGTCGTACAGGCTCGCGCCTTCGGCCAGCAAGCCGGCCTTGCCGAGGATCAGCTCGGCGTTCTCGTGACCCGCTTCGGTCAGGAAGACCTGGTGCGTCTTCTCGTCGACGGTGAAGTCGCCCGGCTCGATCACGCCTTCGCCGGTGCGCGGGTCGGCCTCGCCGATCTGCTTCTTCAGCTGCGGCACGACGGCGTTGATGCGCACGTACAGCTCGGTATGGTCTTCGGCCTGGCCGCTGATGATCAGCGGCGTGCGCGCCTCGTCGATCAGGATCGAGTCGACCTCGTCGACGATCGCGTACGACAGGCCGCGCGCGACGCGGTCCGCCGTGTCGTGGACCATGTTGTCCCGCAGGTAGTCGAAGCCGAACTCGTTGTTGGTGCCGTAGGTCACGTCGGCGGCGAACGCCTGTTGCTTCTCCTCACGCGACATCTGCGGCAGATTCACGCCCACCGTCAGGCCGAGGAAGGAGTACAGCCGCCCCATCCACTCGGCATCGCGGCGCGCCAGGTAGTCGTTGACCGTGACCACGTGCACACCCTTGCCGGTGAGGGCGTTCAGGTACACCGGCAGCGTGGCCATCAGCGTCTTGCCTTCGCCGGTACGCATTTCGGCGATCTTGCCGTCGTGAAGCACCATGCCGCCGATCAGCTGTACGTCGAAGTGGCGCATCTTCAGCGAACGCTTGCTGCCTTCTCGCACGGCGGCGAACGCCTCGGGCAGCAACTGGTCCAGCGTTTCACCCTTGGCGTGGCGCTCCCGGAACTCTTCTGTCTTGGCGCGCAGCGCGGCGTCGCTCAGGGCTTCGAACTGCGGTTCGAGCGCGTTGACCTGCTGCACGACGCGCCGGTACTGCTTGAGCAAACGTTCGTTGCGGCTACCGAAAATTTGGGTGAGTAGGCGGGGCAGCATGCGGCGTCGGTGTTGGGACAGCGTTGACGCCGGTGTCTGTCGACGCCGACGCAGGGACTGGCAAAAACGGATATGCGGCTGCGCCTGCCCAATGCAAGGCGAGCGCCGCAAAGCCCGCGATTTTACCTGTCCGCCGTCTCGGCCCGCTTCGCAGCGCGCCGCTCCGCCTTGGCGAGGGTGGCGTTGGCGTCCGCGAGGGTCAGGAACTTGGCCGGGTTCTGGGGCACGCCGTCGAGCAGCACTTCAAAATGCAGGTGCGGCCCCGTGGAGCGCCCCGAGCTGCCCACGAGCGCGACGGACTGGCCGCGCTTGACGATGTCGCCTGCGCGCACCAGGATCTTGGAGGCATGCGCGTAGCGCGTCACCAGCCCGCGGCCGTGGTCGATTTCGACGAGATTGCCGTACTGCGGATGCGCGTCGCCGGACAAGACCACGCCGCCCGCGGCCGCCTGAATCGGCGTGCCGGTATCGGCCGGGAAATCCAGTCCGGTGTGCAGCGCGGCACGCCCGGTGAAGGGGTCGGAGCGAAACCCGAAGCCCGAGCCGATGGGGCCCACCACCGGACGCACGTTCGGCACCATCAGCGACGCCAGCTTCTTTTCGAGCAGCCGCGATTCGATCATCGTGTAGAGGTCGGTGCTCTGGTCGGCCTGCTCGTCGAGCGCCCCGACCCAGCCCGTCAGTTGGTCCAGCGAGGGCTCGCTGGCTGCCACGAAGGGCCCGCCCTTGCCGCCCAGCGCCGGCGCAGGCTTGATCTGCTGCAGCTCCTCGATCTTCACGCCTGCCAGCCCGGAGACGCGCTCGCTCATCGCTTCGAGCTTGACCAGCTTGGCCTGCATCTCGCCAACACGGTGCGCCATCGCGTCGAGGTTCTCGCGCATGAAGCGGTCGCGTTGCGCAAATTCATCGCGGATGACGAGCTTGACGATTGGGCTCACCACCGGCCAGCCGTCGCGCGCTGCCTTCAGGAAGATGAAGTGGTAAATGGTTCCGGAGAGCAGCGTGAGCACGATGCTGAGTCCAACCAGGGACGCCAGCAGTTGCCATCGATTGAAGTGCAACACGCGCGTGCGCGCCAGCGTGCCATGGGTAATCAAGATCTGCATCGCTACACTCCTCGGGTGAACGCGAAGTCACCCTCTTCGAAGCCCCAACAACTCGTGCCCGACTCGCTTGCGATCGCCGACGCGCTCAAGCGCAGCGCGCCTCTGGCTCACTTGCGAGAGCGGCTGCAGGATTCGAACGCCCGCTATGCCGCGATTCTTTCTGTATTGCCTCCCGCGCTGGCTCTGCACGTGAAGCCGGGCCCGGTCGACGACGAAGGTTGGACCTTGCTCACCGCCAATGCCTCTGTCGCCGCCAAGCTGCGCCAGCTGGAACCCCGCCTGCACGATGTTCTTCGACAGCGGGGATGGCAGGGTAGCCCAATCCGGATCAAGGTTCAATCGCGCTGACGGCGCATCTGCAACCAACTGGAAAAGATGCAAAAGCCCGGCGAAGTGCGGCTTTGTTGGCTTGACCGATCGGGCGATTGGTGCCGGCTATCCGAGTCGAACGGATGACCTTCCGCTTACAAGGCGGGTGCTCTACCAGCTGAGCTAAGCCGGCGATATGCGGCACGCCGGGGGCGTGCACGAAGGCAGAGACCGCGCAGTATACGGCGCGAGCTGTCCGGGCAGCCTGAGCCGGAGAGCGCGCTACTTGACGCGCTTGAGCGTGGGGCGACCGCCCGACGGCGGCTCGGGAGGAGACTCGTCGCGGTCGGCCTGCGCCTCGGCGTCGGCTGCCGAGGGTGCGTCGGCCAGCGACAGTTTCGGGCCCTTCGCGGCGCTCGGCGCGCTCGCGGTGTCGCCCACCGGGTGCGGGGCCGGCGTCATGCCAGCGGCGGCATCGCTCGGCACCGGGAACGCCATGCCCTGACCGTTTTCGCGTGCGTAGATGGCGATGACGTGATCCACCGGCACCACGATCTCGCGCGAGGTGCCGCCGAAGCGCGCCTTGAACTCGATCAGCTCGTTGCCCAGCTTGAGTGCCGTCGTGGCCTCGAAGCCGATGTTGAGCACGATCTCGTTGTTCTTCACGTACTCGTGGGGCACCTGCACGCCGGCATCGACGAACACCGCGATGTACGGCGTGAAGCCGTTGTCGGTGCACCAGTCGTGCAGCGCCCGGATCAGGTACGGGCGCGTGGAGCTGCCGGCTGTGGGCGATGCGGGCGACGTCATGCTGGCCGCTTCCGGCTTATTTGCGCATCACCTTTTCGGAGGGCGTCAGCGCCTCGATGTAGGCCGGGCGCGAGAAGATGCGCTCGGCGTACTTGAGCAGCGGCACCGCGTTCTTCGACATGTCGATGCCGTAGTAGTCCAGGCGCCACAGCAGCGGCGCGATCGCCACGTCGAGCATCGAGAAGTCGTCGCCAAGCATGTACTTGTTCTTCAGGAAGATCGGCGCCAGCTGCGTCAGCCGGTCGCGGATCTGCGCGCGCGCCTTCTCCATTTGCTTGTCGGTCGGCTTGATGCCGCGCGACTCGAGCACGTTGACGTGCGCGAACAGCTCCTTCTCGAAGTTCAGCAGGAACAGCCGCACGCGAGCGCGTGCCACCGGGTCGCCGGGCATCAGCTGCGGATGCGGGAAGCGCTCGTCGATGTACTCGTTGATGATGTGCGACTCGTATAGGATGAGATCGCGCTCGACGAGGATGGGCACCTCGTTGTACGGATTCATCAGCGCGATGTCTTCGGGCTTGGCGAACAGGTCGACGTCGCGGATCTCGAAGTCCATGCCCTTTTCGAACAGCACGAAGCGGCAGCGGTGCGAATAGGGGCAGGTCGTTCCGGAGTAAAGCACCATCATGGGCGTGGGCTCCTTCAGGTAGGAGGTCAGAAAGCAAGAACGCAGTGGTCGGCCCGGTGGGGCTGCCACTGCGCGGAGTGTCCGCGCGCCGCGAGGCCACGGACGTCAGAGGGTCACTTCACGTCTTTCCAGTAGGCCGCATTCAGTCGCCATGTGATCACGGTGAGCACGGCCAGGAAGATCAGCACCCACACGCCCAGGCGAACGCGCTGGCCGGCGGCCGGCTCGCTCATCCAGCTGAGGTAGGCCACCAGGTCGCCCACGGCCTCGTCGTACTGCTGCGCCGAGAGCGTGCCGGGGCTGACCTGTTCGAAGCCGGCGAAGCGGTGCACCGTCTTGGCCGGGTCGTGCGAGTCCTTCACCTGTTCGTACTTCGCCCTGCGCTGGCCCTGCAGCTCCCACAGCGCGTGCGGCATGCCGACATTGGGGAAGGCAAGGTTGTTCCACCCAGTCGCAGTGGTGTCGTCGCGGTAGTAGGTGCGCAGGTAGGTGTAGAGGTAGTCCGCCCCGGTGCCGTTGGCACCCGAGCGCGAGCGTGCGATCAGCGAGAGGTCGGGCGGCAAGGAGCCGAACCACTCCTTGGCCTGCTTCGGATCGAGCGAGGTCTTCATCACGTCGCCGATCTTGTCGGTGGCGAACACCAGGTTCTTCTTGATCTGGTCTTCGGTGAGGCCGATGTCGCGCATGCGGTTGTAGCGCATGAAGGCGGCGCTGTGGCAGTTCAGGCAGTAGTTGACGAACAGCTTGGCGCCGTTCTGCAGCGCCGCCACGTCGGACATCTTCTCCTGGGGGAATGTGTCCCAGCGGATCCCGCCTTCGGCGGCGGCGGCCGGACCGGCGAACCCGAGCGCCAGCAGCAGGGAGAGGAAGAACTTTTTCATGTTGTCAGCTCCGGGCGCATCAGTGGGCGTAGGTCACGCGTTCCGGCACGGGCTTGAATTCGCCCATGCGGCTCCACCACGGCATCAGCAGGAAGAAGCCGAAGTAGAACAGCGTGCCGACCTGCGACACTCGCTCGCCGATCGGCGAAGGCGGCTGCACGCCGAGGTAGCCAAGGATCAGGAAGTTGACGACGAACAGGCCGTACACGTACTTGTGCCAGCCCGGACGGTAGCGGATCGACTTGACCGGGCTGTAGTCCAGCCAGGGGAGGAAGAACAGGATGATGACCGCGCCGCCCATCACCACCACGCCCCAGAACTTGGCATCGATCGCCAGCATCAGCGCCGAGACCACCAGCGCGCCGCCGAGGATAGCCGCCTTGAACAGCGAACCCACGCGGGCCTTGAGCACGCCCAGCACCGCGCCGGCGACCACGCACGCGATCAGCGCGTACACCATCTCGCTGGTGATCGCGCGCAGCATCGAATAGTACGGCGTGAAGTACCAGACCGGGGCGATGTGCGCCGGCGTCTTCAGCGGATCGGCCGGGATGAAGTTGTTGTACTCGAGGAAATAGCCGCCGAGCTCGGGCGCGAAGAAGATGATCGCGCTGAAGGCCATCAGGAACACGCTGACGCCGAAGATGTCGTGCACCGTGTAGTAGGGATGGAACGGGATGCCGTCGAGCGGCCGGCCCAGCGCGTCCTTCTTGGCCTTGATCTCGACGCCGTCCGGGTTGTTCGAACCCACTTCGTGCAGCGCGATGATGTGCGCGACCACCAGGCCGATCAGCACCAGCGGCACCGCGATGACGTGGAAGCTGAAGAAGCGGTTGAGCGTCGCGTCGCCGACGACGTAGTCGCCGCGGATCCAGGTCGACAGGTCCGGGCCGATGAACGGCACGGCGGCGAACAGGTTGATGATCACCTGCGCACCCCAGTAGCTCATCTGGCCCCAGGGCAGCAGGTAGCCCATGAAGGCCTCGGCCATCAGGCACAGGAAGATGGCGCAGCCGAAGATCCACACCAGTTCGCGCGGCTTGCGGTACGAGCCGTAGAGCAGCCCGCGAAACATGTGCAGGTAGACCACCACGAAGAACGCCGAGGCGCCCGTCGAGTGCATGTAGCGGATCAGCCAGCCCCAGGGCACGTCGCGCATGATGTACTCGACCGAGGCGAAGGCGAGCGCCGCGTCGGGCTTGTAGTGCATCACGAGCATGATGCCGGTGACGATCTGGATCACCAGCACCAGCAGCGACAGCGATCCGAAGATGTACCAGAAGTTGAAGTTCTTCGGGGCGTAGTACTCGCCCACGTGCTCGTTCCACAGCTTGCTCGCCGGGAAGCGGTTGTCGACCCAGTTCAGCAGCTTCTGCCCCGCCGTCGCATCGGCGGGTGCTTCTTTGTATTCAGCCATGTCGTGTTCTCTCGTAGACGCTCAGGCGGGCGCTCAGGCGGCCTTGTCCTCGCCGATCAGCAGTCGCGTGTCGGTGAGGTACATGTGCGGCGGCACCTCGAGGTTGTCCGGCGCGGGCTTGTTCTTGTAGACGCGGCCGGCCATGTCGAAGGTCGACCCGTGGCAGGGGCAGAAGAAGCCGCCGGGCCAATCGTCGGGGAGCGAGGGCTGCGCACCGGTTTGGAACTTGTCGGACGGCGAGCAGCCGAGATGCGAGCAGATGCCGACCGCGACGAGGTACTCGGGCTTGATCGAGCGGTGCACGTTGCGCGCGTACTCGGGGGTCAGCTCATCGGGCTTGCGGTCCGAGGCCGGGTCGGCGAGCAAGGGATCGATCTTGGGCAGCGTGGCCAGCTGTTCAGGCGTGCGGCGCACGATCCATACCGGCTTGCCGCGCCACTCGACGGTGAGCTTCTCGCCCGGCTTCAGTGCGCTCACGTCGACTTCCACCGCGGCACCGGCGGCCTTGGCGCGCTCGGAGGGCTGGAACGACGCAACGAAGGGAACGGCGGCCGCGATACCGCCCACAGCGCCGGCGCAAGTCGACGCGATGAGCCACGTGCGCTTGCCGTTGTCGACGGGCTTGTCACTCATGGAAATCCTCGGGGAGTCTTTTGTATTCAGGGGCAACCGGCAATTCTAGCGGACGCGTCAAGAGGGTCCGCCCGGCACCGGCGAGCGCGATGCCGGCGAGGCGTTGACTTGCCGTCCGACTCGTGGATTACTTCCGGCACGCGCGGCGCCTCGCCGCTCCAACCACCAGCCACGGGAGACTTCCATGAGTTTTGCGAGCGAGTTCAGAGAGTTCGCGATGAAGGGCAACGTCGTCGACCTGGCAGTCGGCGTGATCATCGGCGCGGCGTTCGGCAAGATCGTCGACTCGATCGTCAGCGACTTGATCATGCCCATCGTCGGCCGCATCTTCGGCGGTTTGGATTTCTCGAGCTACTACTTGGCGCTGGCTGGGCAGCCCTCCGGGCTTCCTCTGGCCGAGGCGAAGAAGCTCGGTGCGGTGTTCGCCTACGGCAACTTCCTGACCGTGTCGGTCAATTTCGTGATCCTCGCTTTCATCATCTTCTTGATGATTAAGCAGATCAACCGGCTGAAGGCGGAGGCCCCGCAGGCCCCGCCGCCCGCATTGCCGGAGGACATCCAGTTGTTGCGCGAAATCCGCGATTCGCTGAAGAGGTGACCGAAGGCGGCGCTTTCCCGAGCATGGGCTGAGCCGGTTTGGGCCCATACTTCTACGCCCGGTGGAGAAATTTGGGCCGGAAGCGACGCGCCCCGCCGATCAGCGGGCCCACGGTCCCTCGATGAACGCCAGCGACACCCGATTGCCTTCCGCCCTCGAGGCGGCCCTCAGCCACGTGAAGGCGACCGCGCAGGCGGTGGCCGAACGGGTGGCGTCCGGCCTCGCGACGCAGGCGCAGTCGGCCACCCGCATCCTCGAGCGCGACCTGCTTCTTGCGACCCAGATCGATCTGCGCCGCAAGATGAACACCTTCCATCTGACCTTCAACAAGCAGTTGCAGGACAAGGTGCAGGAAGAGGTGGCGCCGCGGCAGGACCCGCGCCGCCGGCTCGGCGGCAGCTGGGAGACGCTGAGCCTGGTCGAGGACCACGAGCTCGAAGAGCGCATGTTCTCCGACCGAATCGGACAGCAGATCTCGCACGCCTGCGAGTGGCAGTTGCGCGAGGTGGCTTCCTACATGGGCGCGGTGCTCAACATCGGCAGCGCCGACGAAGAGCGCAACCCCCTGCGCGCCGACGTGCTCGGCATGGCCTTGTTCCGCGCCATCGAGGCGGTCACGGCCGACAGCGACGGCCGCAAGCTGCTGGCGCGCGAGTTCGCCCAGGCAATGGCGCATGCGATGCCCGAGTGCTACGCCGCCATCGTGCGCGACATGCAAAGCCGCAACGTGCAGCCAGTGGGGCTCGTGCTGAAGACGGTGGCAGGCCCCGGCCACTCGGCCAACACCGGCTATGCCAGCGTGCGCGACGAACTGCATTCCAGCCGCACGGTGCCGAGCGACTTCCGCGGCGCGGGCGGCACGGATTTCGGGTCCACCCGCGGCTCGCCGACGACCTATCGCGGCGGCGCCCCCACGCAGCCGGCCGCATTCGGCGGCAGCGGACACGGCACCGGACACTCCGGCGGTGCAGTCCGCCGTACGCCGGTGCCCGGACTCAGCCCGGAAGCCGACGCGCAGCTGATGTCCTTGCTGCGGCGGCTCACCTCCCTGGCCAGCCGCCCCGGTGCATTGGACGTTTCTCTCGGAACGGAACCCGGCGGGTTTGCAGGCTCGACCGGCGGCCGCGGCCGTGACTCGATGGGACTGCATGGCGCCATCGGCGCGCTCGCCGCCGACGGCGGTGCGCTCGCCGGCGCGGGTGGCAACTACCCCGACGGTCTCACCGGCCTGATGGCGGTGAACCTGATTCGCGCCCACCGCGACGAGCTTGTGCAGGCCTCCAGCGGCAAGCTCGACCACATGGTGATCGACGTCGTCGGCAGCCTGTTCGACCAGATCCTCTCCGACCCGAAGGTGCCGCCGCAGATGGCGCGCCAGATCGCGCGCCTGCAGCTGCCGGTGCTGCGCGTAGCGCTCGTGGATTCGACCTTCTTCACGTCGCGCCGTCACCCGGTGCGCCGCTTCGTCAACCGGATCGCATCGCTCGCGTGCGCGTTCGACGACTTCGACGAGGGCCAGGGCAAGGAATTCCTCGATCGTGTGAAGGGCCTGGTGCAGGAGATCGTCGAGGGCGACTTCGACCAGATCGAGCTCTACGCGTCCAAGCTGACCGAACTCGAAAGCTTCATCACCAACCAGACCGAGGATTCGGCGAAAACCAGCGGCGCCGCCACGGTGCTCGAGAGCAAGGAGTCGGAGCTGCGCGTGCAGCAGCGCTACATGCTTCAGCTGCACTCGGCGCTGGCCGACGTCGCAGTCCCCGAGTACCTGCGCGATTTCGTCTCGCAGGTGTGGAGCCAGGCGCTGGTCTATGCGGTGCGGCGGCACGGGGTCGATTCCGACCTCGCCAAGCGCTTCCGATGCGTCGGCCGCGACCTCGTGATGAGCGTGCAGCCCAAAGGCTCGCCGCAGATGCGCAAGCGCTTCCTGATGCAGCTGCCCACGCTGATGAAGGACCTGAACGAGGGCCTCAAGCTGATCGGCTGGCCCGAGGCGGCGCAGAAGGAGTTCTTTGGCAAGCTGTTGCCCTCGCACGCCGAGTCGCTGAAGGCGCCACCGATGACCGAGCTCGAGCACAACCTGCTCGCCAAGCAGCTCGAGAGCATCTTCGCGGGGCAGATACCGGGCACGCACGAGATATCGCGAGCCGAGCCCGTGACGCTCGAGTCGCAAGACATCGAGCAGCATTTCACTGCCGACGAGGCGCAGCAGGTCGGCCTCGTCGAAGAGAGCGCGATCGACTGGTCCGGCGAGGTCGACATCGATCTGACCGCCGATGTCGCCGAAGGCGGCGACACGGTGCCGGGCGACAGCACCGACACCGCGCC
>CAJPFZ010000184.1 GCA_905339355.1 Burkholderiaceae bacterium | reverse complement strand
CCTCTCGTGCCGGCAGTCACGCACGAGGCCGCGCGATCGACTGTTCGATGCTGGGCCACACGAGTGCCTGGGCAACGATCACGATTTCACCGTTGTAGGTGGCGGCAGGCGATCCATAGAGTTTGTAGCCCATGGCCAGCGCTTCGGAAACGCGCTGGCAGAAGGCCGCATCGTCTGCGCCGGTGAGCAGCCGATACGTCGGCAGACCGTCAGGTGGGTGTTCCACGCTCAAAGCTCCCCGAACACCGTGTCGCTCTCGGCGTGGCCGCTGCTGAGAAACAGCCGCAGGATGGGCGTGCTCCCGTCGTGCTCCCAGACTCTGGCTTTGACGGTGAACTGTCGACCGCCGACGCGCAGCGCGTCGCCTGCCTGTGGTGCGACGCCGTGTCCGGCCCAGAACTTGGGAACCACGATCGACGATCGGCGGATCCACGCCTGGTCGTCGAGGGAAAAGGTGGGGACGATGCGAAGGTTCTGCTGATCCATGGCGGAAGGCCGGTGCAGTGGGTGAAGCGCAAATCTACCGCGAAAGCTCGAGCCTCGGAGCGCGGGGCTCAGCCCTTGCCCAGCGGTGGACGGCCGAACAGGCTGGAGGCATTGCTGATCGGCCCGAGTTCGGCGGTGGCGGCCAGCAGCGCAGGGGCCAGTTCGTGGGTGCGCGCGGCGCTCAGGCGTACGCGAGGGCCGGCGATGCTGATGACGCCGATCGCCTCGTTGCGACGCAACACAGGAGCGGCCATGGCCGCCATGCCCGGCGCGAAGAGCTCGTCGATCATCGCGTAGCCGCGCACCCGTGCCGCGTGCAAAAAGCCGAGCAACGCCTTGATCGTGGTCGGCGCTTTCGGTCCGTACTCGGCCGGCTTTCCGAAGCCCTGCCGCGAGACGAGTTCCAACGCGCGCTCGTCGCTCAGCGTCATCAGCCAGGCGTGGCCCGAGGCCGTGCACGACAGCCGCGCATCCATCCCCATGTCGGGGTCGTAGCGCAGCCCGGTTTGCCGCATGCCTTGCGCCTTCGCCACCCATGTGAGGCGGTCCTCGTCGACGATCGACAAGCGCACCAGTTCTCCGGACGCCTGCGCCAGCCGCTCGAGCAGCGGCTCGGCGACATCGACGATGCCCGCGCTGCTCAGAAAGCCCAGTCCCAAAGAGACCACCTTCATCGTGAGCACATAGTCGCCCTGCTTGCGCGCCTGGCGAACGTAGCCGTGCTGCTGCAGCTCTGCCAGCAACCGATGGCACGCACTGAGCGGAATGTCCAGCTCCGATGCGATCAAGGTGAGCGGCAAGCCCTGCGGATGCTGGGTGAGATGTTCCAGCACAGAGAGGCCGCGATCGAGTCCGATGCTCATGTCCTGCATTATGAAATGTGTTTCCGCAGCAGAAAGACTTTCTTGGCGCAGCCCAAGAATCGGCCGCATGCGCAGGCCGGCCGTCCCATGCGACATGCCGGCGTGCGCAGCGGAGGCACCTGATGAGCACCACCGTTTTCGTCCTCAACGGCCCCAACCTCAACTTGCTCGGCGTGCGCGAGCCGCATCTGTATGGCAGCACGACGCTCGCGCAGGTGGAGCAACTGTGCCGTCGCGTGGCCGATGAACTCGGGCTGGGCTGCGAATTTCGCCAGACCAATCACGAGGGTGTCATGGTCGATTGGGTGCAGGAAGCCCGCGAACGGGCGGCGGCGATCGCCATCAATCCGGCGGGGCTGTCGTTCCGCTCCATTCCGCTGCTGGATGCCCTCAAGACCGTCGAGCAGCCGATTGCCGAGGTCCATGTGACCAACATCCACCGGCGCGACCCGCTCTACCAGCATTCGCTGGTATCGCTCGCCGCCACCGGCGTCATCTGCGGATTCGGCGCCTTCGGCTACGAGCTGGCGATCCGCGCGCTGGCGCAGCGCCTGGCCCTGAATGCGACAGAGTGACTTCGCGTCTTTACTCACCGACCCAAAGGAGACCCCATGAACCGTTCCATCGATCGCCGCGCGGTGCTCGCCGCGGGTGCCGCGCTGGCCGCCGGCGCCATCCTGCCGGCCAGGGCGCAGACGCCGCCGACATTGCGCTTCGCCGCCGTGTTCTCGGACAAGGACATCCGCGCCGACATGATGAAGATGTTCGCCAAGGAGATCGAGTCCGACTTCAAGGTCGAGATGCATCTCAACTCGACCCTGTTCCGCCAGGGCACCGAACTGGTTGCCTTGCAGCGTGACAACCTGGAGATGGGCAACATCGCGCCGCAGGACATCGCCAAACAGGTGCCTGCCTGGTCGCTGCTGACTTCGGCCTATCTGTTTCGCGACGCCGACCACCTCAACAAGTACTTCGCGAGCGATCCGGGCGTGCAGATGAAGAAGATGGTGGAAGACCAGGTCAAGGTGAAGATCCTGGGGCCGACCTTCTTCGGCACGCGCCATGTGGGCCTGAAGACGAAGAAGCGGATCAACGTGCCTGCGGACCTCGCAGGCGTGAAGCTGCGCATGCCGCCCGGCGATACCTGGCAGATGCTCGGCCGCTCGCTCGGCGCCAACCCCACGCCCATGGCGTATGCCGAAACCTACACGGGCCTGCAGACCGGCGCCATCGATGGCCAGGACAATCCGCTGCCGAACGTGCAGAACATGAAGTTCTACGAGGTGATGTCGCAGATCGTGTTGACCTCGCACCTGGTCGCCTTCGACCTGCTCAGTGTGAACATGAAGACCTGGCAGGGCATGACACCGGCCAAGCAGCGGGAGTTCCAGGCGGCCGCGGACAAGGCCATCGCCTGGAGTGCGGCCGAACACCAGAAGCGCGAGGCCGAACTTGCCGAGACCTTCCGCAAGCAGGGGCTGGAGGTGTACGTGCCGAACGTCAACGCCTTCCGCGAGCATGCGCAGAAGGCCTACCTCGCCTCCGACGACGCGAGGAACTGGCCGCCCGGCATGCTCGACAAGATCAACACGATGAAGTGACGGGGGCCATGCCGCGCCGCACACTGCTGTCGCTGCACCGCTTCGCTGAAGCGGTCGCGGCGGCATTGCTCGCGGTGATCTTCATCGCCTTCATCGTGCAGATCACCTTGCGCTACGTGTTCAGCTGGCCGGTGGGCTGGACCACCGAGGTGTCGCTTGCGGCCTGGCTGTGGCTGGTGCTCTGGGGCGCGGCGTTCGTGCTGAAGGATGAAGAAGAGATCCGTTTCGACATCGTCTCCGCGAACGCCGGCCCGCGCACCCGCCGCGCCATGGGCACCGTCGCCGCACTGAGCGTGATCGTGCTGTTCGGCATGTCGCTGCCCGCGGCGTACGCCTACGTGAGTTTCATGAAGGTCGAAAGAAGCTCCTACATGGGCATACGCATGGATGCGCTGTACGCCATCTACCTGGTGTTTGCCGTGGCCGTCATCGCGCGCAGCCTGCGCCAGCTGGTGCGGCTGCTGCGCCCGCGCGCGCCGGTGGACGGCGGCTCGCCCGCTGCCCCATCAGCGTCGTGAACTTCGCCAGCCCGTTCTCGCTGGCGGTCTATGCCATCGTCGCGCTGAGCCTGCTCGGCGTGCCCATCGGCCACGCCATGATCGGCGGCTCCGTGCTTTACCTTTGGCTCAAGGGCATGGACATGGGCACCGCGGCGGAACAGCTTTTGAACGGCACCTATTCCAGCTTTCTGCTGCTGGCGATTCCGCTGTTCGTCCTCGCGGCGACGATCATGAGCTCGGGGAGCATCCTCGACCGGCTGCTGCGCTTCAGCAATGCCGTCGTGGGCCGATTCCCCGGCGGCCTGGCACAGGTGAACGTGCTGCAAAGCATCGTCTTCGCCAGCATGTCGGGATCGGCCCTGGCCGACGCCGCCGGCTCCGGCCGGCTGATGCAGGCGATGATGACCAAGGACGGCAAGTACACGCCCGGCTTCGCCGCGGCGCTGAGCGCCGTGTCGGCCGTGATCGGGCCGATCCTGCCGCCGTCCATTCCGCTGGTGCTGTATGCGCTGGTGTCAGGCACGTCGATCGGCTATCTGTTCATCGGCGGCGTACTGCCCGGATTGCTGCTGGGCGCCGTGCAGATGGGATTGATCTTCCTTCTGGCCAAACGGCGCGGCTTCCCCGTGGAGCCCAAGGTGCCGCTGCGCGAGATGCCGCGCATCACCCGCGAGGCCTTCCCCGCGCTCATGCTGCCGGTCATCTTGCTGGGCTGCCTTTACAGCGGCATCACGACGCCCACCGAGGCGGCCGCCGTCGCCGCGGCGTATGCCTTGCTGATCTCGGTCGCCCTGTACCGCAGCATGCGCTGGAGCGACCTGTACCACGCCCTGCTTTCCAGCGCGCGCATGAGCATTTCCATCGGGATGCTGATCGCCGGGGCGATGGTGTTCAACTACGTCATCACCTCCGAGAACATTCCGGCCACGCTCAGCGCGGCGATGAGGGGTCTGGACCTGTCGCCGCTGGGCTTCCTGGTGCTGGTCAACCTGATCCTGCTGGTGCTGGGCGCGTTCCTCGAAGGCTCGACCATCATCCTGATCGTCCTGCCCGTGCTGTTGCCCACCGCCGCATCGCTGGGCGTCGACCCGGTGCACTTCGGCGTGATGGCGGTGCTGAACATCATGATCGGCCTGGTGACGCCTCCCTACGGGCTGCTGCTCTTCATGATGACCAAGATCGCCAACGTGTCGCTGAGGGAACTCTTGCGCGAGGCCTTTCCCTTTCTGCTGGTCATGCTGGGCGCCCTCGCGCTGGTGACGGCGTTGCCGGGCATCGTGCTGTTCCTGCCACGCATGGCGGGCTACGCGGGGTGACCATGCCGGCCGACAAGCTCCTCGCCGGCCTGATCGGCTCCGGCATCCAGCGCTCGCTCACGCCGGCGATGCAGGAGGAGGAGGCGCGCCATCACCAACTGCGCCTGCACTACCAGCTGATCGACCTGGACCGCACGCCAGGCGCGCTCGCGCAGCTGCCGGGCTTGCTCGGCGCAGCGCGCACCATGGGCTTTGCCGGCCTGAACATCACCTACCCCTGCAAACAAGCAGTGGTACCGCTGCTGGACGAGCTCTCGCCCGAGGCGCGCGCCATCGGCGCGGTGAACACCGTGGTCATGCGGGGCGGGCGGATGGTCGGACACAACACCGATGGCTCGGGCTGGGCGTGGGGCTTTCGCCGCGTGCTGCCCCGCGCCGACCTGAGCCGCGTGGCGCTGATCGGTGCCGGCGGCGCCGGCTCGGCCATCGCCGATGCGGTGTTGCGCCTCGGTGCGCCGTGCCTGTGCGTGGTCGATGTGGACTGCGCGCGGGCTCAGGCACTTGCCGACGCGCTCAATGCCCGCTTCGGCGGCCGCGCGTCGGCGCACGTCGATGCTGCGCAGGCGCTGGCCGGCGCCACGGGCGTGGTCCACGCGACACCCACCGGCATGGCCAAGCTGCCGGGCCTGCCAATCCCAGCCACGCTGCTGCGGCCCTCGATGTGGGTGTCGGACGCTGTCTACGTTCCCATCGAGACCGAGCTGTTGAAGGCCGCCCGGACGCTCGGTTGCCCCGTGATGGATGGCGGCAGCATGGCGGTGGGCCAGGCCGTCGGGGCGTTCGAACTGTTCACCGGCATCAAAGCCGATGCGGCGCGCATGGAACGCCACTTCCGGCGGCTGCTTGCCACGCGGCGCGACAACACAACTGCCCCAGGAGAACCGGATGGGCATCGATCGCAAGACTGAAGGGACCACCGAACCGACGACGGGCCGTGCGGACCGCCCCGACGGGAGGCCGTGATGCTCGGACAGGCCGCGCTGGCGATGTGGTGGGACATGGCGCCCGACATGCGCGCGGAGTTCGAGCACTGGCACTCGCACGAACACTTCCCCGAGCGCTTGGCGCTGCCGGGCTTCCAGCGCGCCACGCGCTGGGCCGATGCCGGCGGCGGCGAAGGCTTCTTCGTTCTCTACGAGCTGGCGACGTGGGAGGCGCTCTTCTCGCCGGAGTACGTTGCTCGCCTGAACGCGCCCAGCGCATGGTCCAGGGAGATGATGCCCCACCACCGCAACATGGTGCGCAGCCCATGCCGTGTTCTGGAAAGCCGCGGGAGCGCCGTGGCGGGCCATGCAGTCACCGTGCGCTTCTCGCCGGCCCCGGGTGCGGACGAGCGCCTGCGCAGCCACCTGTGCGCCCTGGTGCAGGAGCTGCCCACGCGGCCGGGTTTGGCCGGCGCGCACCTCCTTCGGACCGACTCACCGGTCATTGCACCAACCACCGAGCAACGCATACGCAGGCTCGCAGACCGTGCGGCCGACTGGATCTTCGTCGCAAACGGCTATGACGCTCAGGCGCTGCGCCGGCTCGAGGAAGGCGTGCTGTCGACCGCGTCGCTGCAGAGCGCCGGTGCGGAGGGGGTCATCCCGGCCTCCTACACCTTCAGGTTGTCGTTGACCGCTGCAGAAGCGCGCTGAGTCGCGGCCCGGCGAACAGCGGGTCGATCGACCCCCTACCCGTCGCACTGCAGCCATTGCCTGAGCTCGAGCATCGCTACGCCGAGATCGAGTGCCCGGCCGGCGGCCTCGGCTGCTTCGAAGGCGGCGTCGCCCAGCGCCTCGCGTGTGTTTGCCGACAGCCGATCGAGCTGCGCCTGGTCCACGCCCGGGCGGGCATAGCCTGCATCGCCGAACCGCGTGCGCATCGCCCCCCAGAATCGCGCCGCGATGTCGTGTTCGCCACGGCTCGATGCGAGGCCGGCGGCCACCTCGAGCAACTCGAGCCTCATCACGCTGTCGCCCATGCTGCGCAGCACCGCTTCGGCCTCGATCGCGCACGCTCGCGCGTCCTCGTGGTTGCCGGAGGCGACCTCCACCCGGACGAGGTTGCACAGGACGATCAAGGTCCCGTGGATGTCGCCCTGGCCGCGCGAGAGATGAAGCGCCTGCCGGAAACCCCGCTCGGCGGATTCGAGCTTGCCCTGGCCGAACTCGATCCCCGCCACGTTGTTCAGGATGTACGACAGCGTCGTGGCATTGCCTGCGGCTCGAGCAAGGTCGCGCGCCTGTTCGAAGTGCGCAAGCGCAGCGTCCTCGTCGCCGTTCCTCTCCAAACAGGCGCCGATGCCGGTGAGCGCCATCGCCTGCCATTCGACGGCACCCAGCCGCTGCGCCACGTCGAGCGCCATCCGCGCGTGCCTCACGCCCTCGTCGGCGTGCCCGCGGTGCATGCACATGGTGGCCAGGCCCTGCAGCGTCTCCCAACGCGCCTTGCTGTCGGCGCCCTCGCGGTCGCGTCCGAGCGCCGCCAGCGCGAGGCGGTGCCCCAACTCGATGTCGTTGAAGACCCAGTACCGCGCCGTCGCGGCCGTCAGCCGCAGGCCCCATTCGCTGTCGGCCGGGGACTGCTCGCCGACGCACCAGCTGATCGCGGCCACGAGGTTCTCCTGCTCTTCGCGCAGTCGCGCCATCCAGTCGACCTGCTGCGGACCGCGCAGGTGGGGCGCCGCGCTTTCAGCCAGCGCGAGGTAGTGCTCGGCATGGCGCGCCCGCGCGGCATCGGCCTCGCCGGCTTCGTCGAGCCGGTGCTGCGCGTACTGGCGCACGGTCTCGAGCATCCGGTAGCGCGGCCGGCTGCCGCCGGCGCCGCGCTCGACGACCAGCAGCGACTTGTCGTGCAGCGCGGTCAGCGTCATCAGCGCCTCGTACTCGTCGGCATCCTTCGAAAGCTCCTTCGCCGCGTCCAGCGTGCAACCGCCGGCAAACACCGCCAGCTGGCGCAGCATGCGCTGCTGCTCGGGCTCGATGAGGTCGTAGCTCCACTGCATCGCCGCGTGCAAGGTCTGCTGGCGCGCGGCCGCCGAACTGCCGCCGGTCAGCAAGCGGAAGCGGTCTTCGAGCCGCGCCGCGATGTCGAACACGGAGAGCATCGGCACTCGCGCTGCGGCCAGCTCGATGGCCAGTGCAATGCCGTCGAGCCGGCGGCAGATCTCGACCAGCGGCGCGGCGTTGTCGGCATCGACCTCGAACTCCGGCAAGGCCAGCCGCGCTCGATCGACGAACACGCGCACCGCATCGGCCGCGCGCACGTCGTCCAGATTCTCCGTGGACGGCAGCGACAAGGAGCGCACTGGATAGAGCTGTTCGCCCGCCACGGCCAGCGGCTCGCGGCTGGTTGCGAGGATGCGGGTGCGGCTCGGCTGGGTGAGCAGCGCATCGGCAAGCGCCGCTGCGCCCGCACGCAGGTGCTCGCAGTTGTCCAGCACGATCAGCGCCTGCCGCTCGGCCAGATGGGCCACCAGCCGGTCCACAGGCGGTACCTCGGACTCCGCGCCGAGCCCGAGCGCGGCGGCGCAGGCGGTGGCCACCCGCTCGGGTGAGCGCAGCGGCGCGAGGTCGACGAACCAGACCCCGTCTGGGAAGTCGGCGAGCCGCTGCTGCGCGAGTTGCAGCGCCAGCCGCGTCTTGCCGCTGCCGCCGATGCCGGTGAGCGTGAGCAGGCGCGTTTGGGGGAGCAGCCGCTCGAGTTCGGCGAGCGCCGCCGTGCGACCGATGAAGCGGGTGCGCTGCTCCGGCAGGTTGTGGCGCGGCGGTGCCGGCGCGACCCCCAAGGGCTGTTCTTCGCCCGCCTGTGCGTCGGGCGCCGCGACAAATTGGTATCCGCGCCCCGGCACGGTGGCGATCGCGCCCGGGCCCAGCAACTTGCGCAGGCTGCTGATCTGCGCGGTGATGTTGTGCTCCTCCACCACCACGCCGGGCCAGACGAGATCGAGCAGCTCCTGCTTGCCGACCAGCCGCTCGCGACGCTGGGCCAGTGCCAGCAACAGGTCGAAAGCGCGCGCGCCGAGCGCGGCGGGCACGCCGTTCACGCGCAGCATCCGTTCGGCCGGGCGGATCTCGAAGCGGCCGAAGGACAGCGGACGGTCGGCGGTGGCAGGCGGCATGGACATGCGCACGGGTTGACGGGCGAGCGTGGCGATGATCCCGCGTTTGACGACGTTTGAGAAGGCTTGAGCCGGGCGTGAGGACGGCGGGTGCGGCGCTGCTCAGACTGGGCCACCTCAACCCAGGCGAAGGAGCCGACCATGTCACACGTTGCTCAACACACCATCGATTCGAGCCGCTATGCCAAGTGCGTGGAGGTGTCCAAGCGCATCCGCTGGGACACCGACCGCGACGTGATCCGCGGCCGCCAGTTCGACTTCGGCAAGAATTTCCTGCCCGACGGACTGTCGAAGGCTGCCCAGCTGACCTTCCTCACAGCAGACGAGAAGCGGCTGTTCTCTCAGGTGCAGGGCCGCACCTACGCCAACATGTTCGCGCTCGTCGAGCGTTTCATCGGTGTCAAGGTGCTCGAGATCAGCCAGGGACACTGGCTCGGCGACCAGGTCGCGCTCGAAGCGCTGGTGCGCCTGACCGACGAGGAACTCAAACACCAGGAGATGTTCCGCCGCCTCGAATCGATGGCCGCGTCAGGCATGCCGCCCGGCTACCGCTTCCTGCCGCAGCCGAACGACGTGGCGCAGGCGGTGCTCGCCGCATCGACCTGGGCCGTGCTCGCGCTCGTCTGCGACATCGAGCTGTTCTCGCAGGCGCACTACCGCAGCAGCATCGACCCGGAAACGCAGATCGATGCCCTGTGGAAAGACGTGTTCCTGTTCCACTGGAAGGAGGAGTCGCAGCACGCCATCCTCGACGAGATGGAATGGATGCGCGAAGACGAGAAGCTCGACGGCACGCAGCGCGACCGTGCCGTAGACGAGCTCATCGGGCTCGTGGCCGCGGTGGACGGCATCTGCCAGATGCAGGCCCAGGCGGACGCCGAGTACTTCGCGCGGGTGGCAGGCCGCAGCTTCGACGCCGAGCAGCAGCGCGCCATCCACGCCACCACACTGGCCGCCTACCGCTGGCAGTACATCCTGAGCGGCGTGCAGGACGCGCGCTTCCTCGAGATCATGGGCTCGATGATCAACGCCGAGCAAGGTGCGCGCATCAGCGCCGCGCTGGCGCCGATCGCCGCCGCCGTGCACTGACG
>CAJPFZ010000183.1 GCA_905339355.1 Burkholderiaceae bacterium | reverse complement strand
GCCGCACCGATCTGCTGCACCCCCGAACTCTGCTCGGCGCTGGCAGCGGTGATCTCGCCGATCACATCGGTCACGCGCTGGACGCTCGCGACGATCTCGCTCATGGAAGAACCTGCGGCCATGACGAGCGAGGAGCCGGCTTCTACCTTCCCAACGCTCGAGCTGATGAGCGACTTGATCTCCTTTGCGGCCTCCGCCGACCGCTGAGCCAGCGTGCGGACTTCGCCGGCGACGACGGCAAAGCCGCGTCCCTGTTCACCGGCACGCGCGGCCTCGACGGCAGCATTCAGCGCCAGGATGTTGGTCTGAAAGGCAATGCCGTCGATGACGCCAATGATGTCCCCGATGCGGCGCGAGCCGTCGGAGATTTCTTCCATCGTGCGGACCACGTCGGCGACAACCGCGCCCCCGTTCTTGGCGGTGTCGGAAGCACTGCCGGCAAGCTGGTTGGCAGTGGAGGCAGCGTCGGCGCTGTTCCTCACTGAGGCAGTGATCTGCTCCATCGAAGCCGCCGTTTCCTGCAGGTTGGTGGCCGTCTGCTCAGTGCGGATGGAGAGGTCGGTGCTGCCCGACGCCACTTCCGTGCTCGCCACGAGGATGCTCTCGGAAGATTCGCGAACGCGGCCCACCAGCTGCCGCAGGGACTCTTGCATGCTCGAAAGCTCGGCCATCAAGCTTGCCGGGTGGGCTGCGCCGGGTACGTCCACGGACAAGTCGCCGGCAGCGATGCGGCGCAGGATCACCCCGGCCTCCTTCGGCTCGCCCCCCAGTTCTCTGCGGACGGTACCCTGAGACGACCACAGGAAGGCGCCACCGGAGAGGGCCGCGACGGCAGCGAGCGATATGGCAATGGCGATGGTGCGGCTCGCGTCCTGCAAGGCCGAAGCCTGGGCCTCAGCCGCTTGCTTGCGCGCTGTCTCCCCCAGCCTCATCACCTCTGCGCGAAGTACACGCCATGCCGGAGTCTCTTTCGTGTTCAGGGCAGCAATGGCGGCGGCTTGGTCAGCCTTTGCCAGGGCGAGAACCTCATCCTGCGCCGCAGCTTGGTTGGCGCGCGGCTCCGCCAGCGCCTTGGTGCTCGCGTCGAACGACGTGTCGACCGCCACGATGCTGAGTTCGTCGTAGGTTTGCTCGTACGACTCGCGCGCGGCTTTCAAGTTGTCGTACGCCTTGGGGTTCGTCGGATCCAGAACGATGTTGCGCAACGCCTGGCCCATCTGGAGGCCTTGGGCGTAGAGCTCCGAATATCCCAAGGCGAGCTTCTGCTCCCGCGCCATCAGTTGCTGGAAATCGTCTTCTGTCTGAAAAAGGCCGGCGAGAGATGCGCCGAGTGCTGCGATGAAAAGGAGGGCAGGAACGAGAGCCGACAAGAGAAGACGTGTGCTGAATTTCACGGGTACTGCTTTCTACGAGTTGGGTGAGCGCCTCGGAATGGCGCGCCGCCATGTTGTCGGCGTGCGCTCACCCGTATTTACCCTGGATACATGTCGGGATCTGCATCGGTTTCAGCGTGCTCAGCTGCTGCGCTTGCCGACTTGCGGGAGGTAAGCGAGCAACGCCTTCACCAGCGGCGAAGCGTCGGAGCGGCGCCAGACTGCGACGGTCTCGACAACGGTCTTCTCTCCCTGCAGGCTCCGGTAGACCACGCCCTCACGGTGCAAAGCCTGTACGCTGCCGGGAACCAACGCAACCCCGATCCCGCCGGAGACCAGGCTGACGATGGTGTGCATCTGACGCGCCGGGAAAAGCTTCGGGCTGAAGCCATGCCGCATGCACGTGGCGACGATCGCGTCGAACATCAGCGGACCCTGGTGTCGCTCGAAGCCGAGGAACTGTTCTTGCGACAGCTTCTTGAGGGCAATCCGGCTGCCACCCGCCAACGGGTGGTTCTCGGGCATGGCGAGCACCAGCGGCTCAGCGTGCACGAGCCTGGAGTTGAACGCCGCAGGCAAGTCTGGCGTGCGGAACACCAGGCCAATGTCGAGGCCGCCGCTTTCGACGTCGTGGAGGATCTGATCGGTCGTGCCCTCCTGAAGCGTGACCTTCACCCGCTGGTAGTTCTCGGTGAAGTTGCGCAGCGTGGGAGGGAGAAATGAATACGCAGGCAGGCTGATGAAGCCGATCGACAACGATCCCATGAGGCCTTGAGCGGCTTCACGCGCACGTCTGCGCATGGTGTCGGCCGCAGCCAGCACGGATCGCGCATCGTGCAGGGCGTCTTCACCCGCCCTGGTGAGCGACATGCGGCGGGATGTTCGTTCGAACAGTCTCACCCCCAATTCTTCCTCCAGCTCCTTGATGGCGAGGCTCACGGGCGGCTGCGTGAGGTGAAGGCGCTCGGCCGCTCGACCGAAGTGCAGCTCCTCGGAAACGGCAACGAAGCATCGCAGGTGACGCATGTCCATCGATTTGCACCGTGTATGGATCCAGCTGAATTCTAAATTTGTGCAGATCGAATGTCGATCCTAGACTTCTTCACATCCCAGGCAGGCGTCTGACACAAGACGCACCGCGTAGCACAGCGACACAAAGGAGACGACATGCCCGACCACCTGCCGGGGCTGCCCAGGCCCCGGACCATCGTTCACCCGGGAACCCACGGGGCCGTGCGGATCGAGCACATGCACGCCGCCCGGGGTCGTCACTTCCGCTTGTCGCTTCCGCCGGGGCGCTCCGTCTTCGATTCGATCGTCCAGTCCCTCGCGAGCGTCGACGTGCACAACGCGTCCATGACCTTGCTGGACGGCGACCTGGAGGCCCTGAGCTTCTGCCTCGCCCGACCCGATGCCACCGGAAGGGTGGTGGCGGCGTACACCGCGCCTCACGTGGTGCTGTCCGCCCGATTCATCTTCGGGAATGCGACGCTGGGCAAATCGGCCGCCGGTACGCCGGTCATCCATTGCCATGGGGTCTTTCGGACCGCTGATGGCGATGTCCGCGGCGGCCACGTTCTGACCGACAAGGCCATCGTGGGTGCGAGCCGCCTCAATGTGGTGGCCACCGCGCTCGACGGCTTCGATCTGCGCATCAGCCTCGACGAGGAGACGCGGATGCCGCTGTTGCGCCCGACGGCGAAGGATCGACATGTCTGACATTCGCATAGTCGAAAGCGGGCAGATGGGGCGCGTGGCCTACGGCCGAATCGCGCCCAACGAGGACCTGGTGCAAAGCGTGGAAAAGCTTTGCGTGGCACAGGGATTCCGCAACGCGTTCGTGCGCGGTGCCCTTGGGAGCCTCACCGACGCTTGCCTGGCAACGTCCGACGGCACATGCATCGTGATCCGCGGTCCTGCCATCGAGATCGTCAGTCTGGCCGGCGAGACGCGGTCGCAGCCCGACGGCTCGCTGCAGGCGGCACTGACCGGTGTCGTGGTCGACACCAGCGGACACGTCTATGGCGGACCGTTCGTGGCCGGCGCCAACCCGGTGTGCGTGACCTTCGAGGTCACGCTCGAAGAGTGGCTGCCCGACGCCATTTCCTGAACCCTCAACCCACTCATCATCATCATGAGCACCCCATCAAGCTCCCGCGTTGCCGTCGTCACCGGAGGTGCCCGTGGCATCGGCCGCGCGATCGGCGAATGGTTCATTCGACACGACTACCGGGTTGTTCTGCTGGACCGTGACAGCGCGACCCTCGATCGCACGATCACCGAGATGGCCCGTCCCGACGAGCTGCTCGGGGTTCACTGTGACGTGTCCGTTCCCGCCCAGGTCGACCGTGCCGCCGCCGAAGTCATCGCCCGGTTCGGCCGCATCGATGCGCTGGTGAACAACGCCGGCGTGGCCGTGTTCAAGCCTGTCCTGGAAACCACATTCGAAGAGTGGCGCGAGGTGATGGCGACCAACCTGGACGGCGCGTTCCTGTGCACGCAGGCATTCGGCGGACTGATGGCGAAGAACGGTGGTGGCGCCGTCGTGAACGTCGCGTCGATCTCGGGGCTGCGGGCCAGCACCTTGCGCGTCGCTTATGGCACCAGCAAGGCGGCTCTGATCCACATGACGAAGCAGCACGCGGTCGAACTCGGGAATATGGGCGTGCGTGTCAACGTCATTGCGCCGGGACCGGTCGAGACCGAGATGGCCAAGCTCGTGCACAGCGTGGCCATCCGTTCGGACTACTACGACGCGATTCCGCTGGGCCGCTACGGCTCAACCGAGGAAATGGCAAGCGTCGTCGGCTTCCTGTGCAGCGCAGAGGCGAGCTTCGTCAACGGCCAGGTCGTGGCGGTCGACGGCGGCTTCGACGCGGCCGGTGTGGGTCTGCCGACGCTGCGGCGCCGCATGCAAGGGGCCGGGCAAACGCCGGGCTGACCTTCGTCCTTCGCATCACTCTTCAAGGAGCACTTTCGTGAACCAACCCTACATCATCGGCTGGGGCCACACGCCCTTCGGCAAGTTCGACGCCGTCGACCCTGAACAACTCATCCGCCAGGCGATCGAGCCGGCGCTGGCAACTGCCGGCCTGCAGGCCCGAGACATCGACGGCGTCTTCGTCGGGCACTTCAACGGCGGGTTCCTGCCGCAGGACTTCACCGGCTCGCTCGTCGCGCTGGCGATTCCGGAACTGCGGCACGTACCCGCCGTGCGCACCGAGAACGCCTGTGCCACCGGCTCGTCGGCGATCTGGGCCGCACTCGACGCGGTGCAGGCGGGCCGTGTCAAGCGGGCACTGGTCGTGGGCTTCGAAGTCATGAACGCGGTGCCGGCCGCGAGAGTCGCCGAGACCTTGCTGCGCTGCTCGTACGTCAAGGAGGAGGGCACGACGCCCGCCGGGTTCGCCGGCGTGTTCGGCAAGATCGCGTCCAGCTACTTCGAGCGCTTCGGCGACCAGAGCGACGCGCTCGCATCGATCTCCGCGAAGAATCACGCGAATGGCGTGCACAACCCATACGCGCACATGCGGCGTGACCTTGGTTTCGACTTCTGCCGCAATGCCTCGGAGAAGAACCCGTTCGTCGCGGGCCCGTTGAAGCGCTCGGACTGCTCGCTGGTCTCCGATGGCGCCGCCGCATTGGTTATCGCGGCCGAGCCCAACGGCAGCGCCAGCGTGACGCCGGTGCGCTGGAAGTCGAGGACGCAGGTGAACGAGTACCTGCCGTTGTCGCGTCGCGACCCGACGCGCTTCGAGGGCGCGGCGCTGGCTTGGCAGCGCGGCCTTCAGGCCGCCGGGGTTTCGCTCGATGACCTGGGTTTCGTCGAGACCCATGACTGCTTCACGGTCGCCGAGCTGCTCGAGTATGAAGCGATGGGTCTGGCCCCTCACGGCCAGGGCGCGCGCGTGATCCTCGACGGCGTCACGCGACGCGACGGCAAGCTGCCGGTGAACCTCTCCGGCGGGCTCAAATCCCGCGGCCACCCGATCGGCGCCACCGGGGTATCGCAGCATGTCATGGCCGCCATGCAGCTCAGCGGAACCGCAGGCGAGATGCAGGTCGGCAACCCCAAGCTGGGCGCCGTGTTCAACATGGGGGGCGCCGCGGTGACCAACTACCTGAGCGTGCTGGAGCCAGCATGAGCGAGCCGCAGGTCGCCAACCTTTCGGTGCTGCTCGCGCAGTCGGCAGCACTGTTCCCGCACCGCCCGGGCCTCATCCAGGGCGATCGTGCCTGGACCTGGAGCGAGATCAACGCCCGCGTCGATGCGCTGGTGCAAGGCCTGCGGTCGCTGGGCATGAAGGCCGGCGACAAGATGCTGGTCCAGTCACGAAACAACCGCGCCCTGTTCGAGAGCGCATGGGCCGCGTTCCGGCTGGGCGCCGTCTGGGTGCCGACCAACTTTCGCTTGACGCCCCCGGAGCTGGCCTACCTCGGGAGCGCGAGCGAAGCCACCGTGATGTTGGTGGAGGACTGCTTCGCAGGGCATGTGGATGCAGTGAAGGCTGCGTCCTCGCACCTGCGCCACGTCATCGCGATCGGCCGGCCCCGCGACGGCGAGATCGGTTTCGACGATCTCGTGGAGCGGAACCTCGGTGCGCCCGCGGCCATCGCCGAGGTCGACGCCGACACGCCGCTGTGGTACTTCTATACCTCGGGCACGACCGGACGGCCAAAGGCGGCGATGTTGACCCACGGCCAGATGGCGTTCGTGGTCACGAACCACCTGGCCGACCTGATCCCCGGCACCGACGAAAACGACTGTTCGATTGCGGTGGCGCCGTTGTCGCATGGCGCTGGCATCCATGCATTGCTCAACGTGGCCCGCGGCGCGCCGACCGTGTTGCTGCCAACGGACAAGCTGGAGCCCGAGGTGTTCTGGGCGCTCGTCCAGAAGCATCGCGTCAGCAACGTGTTCACCGTGCCGACCATCGTCAAGATGCTCGTCGAGGATCCGTCGGTCGATCGTTTCGATCACAGCTCGTTGCGCTACATGATCTACGCCGGTGCACCGATGTACCGCGCTGATCAGAAGCGTGCGCTGCAGAAACTGGGCAAGGTGCTCGTGCAGTACTTCGGGCTCGGCGAGGTGACGGGCTGCATCACCGTGCTGCCGCCTTCCATGCATGCCATCGACGACGAGGACCCGAACGCCAACATCGGGTCGTGCGGGCGGCCGCGCACCGGCATGCAGGTCGCCATCCTCGACGAGAACCTGCTGCCGGTTCCGGCCGGGACGGTCGGCGAAATCTGCTGCCGCGGCCCAGCCGTCTTCGCGGGGTACTTCAACAACCCGGAGGCCACGCAGAAGGCCTTTCGCGGCGGATGGTTTCACACGGGTGACCTGGGACGCGTCGACTCGCGCGGGCTGCTCTACATCACGGGCCGCGAGTCGGACATGTACATCTCCGGCGGGTCCAACGTGTACCCGCGCGAGGTGGAGGAGGTCCTGCTGACTCACCCTGGCGTGGCCGAGGTGGCCGTGCTCGGTGTTCCCGACCCGAAGTGGGGCGAGGTCGGCGTGGCCGTCGTGGTCGCCAGCCAATCCGGCCTGTGCGCGGACGCACTGCTCGCGCACCTCGACGGACGCTGCGCCAAGTACCGCTGGCCGCGCCACTTCTTCTTCTGGGATGCCCTGCCCAAGTCAGCCTACGGCAAGGTGACCAAGAAGGACATCCGCAAGCATCTTTACGAACGCGGCGATCTCCGGGAGGAAGTCGCCTCCACCTAGCAATGCCCCAGGTCCCGAAGAAGGACACGGCACATCACTCGACTCTCACGAACGGAGACACGCATGAACCCGACCCGCCGAACCTTTCTGTGCTCGACCGCCGCCGCAACGGCACTGGCACTCCCCCTTCGAAGCGCCTTCGCACAGAAGGCCGAATTCACCTACAAGTACGCCAACAACCTGCCGCTTGCGCACCCGATGAACATGCGCGCCAAGGAGATGGCCGCGGCGATCCTGGCCGAAACCAAGGGGCGCGTGGAGATCCAGGTCTTTCCGGCCGGCCAGCTCGGTTCCGACACCGACATGCTGAGCCAGCTGCGCGCAGGCGGGATCGAATTCTTCACGCTGTCCGGACTGATCCTGTCCACGCTGGTGCCCGGCTCGGCCATCACCGGCGTCGGCTTTGCCTTCGCGGACTACGACACGGTGTGGAAGGCGATGGACGGTGAACTGGGCGCGCACGTGCGCAGCCAGATCGGCAAGGTCGGTCTGGTGGCCATGGACCGCATCTGGGACAACGGCTTCCGCCAGATCACTTCGTCGACCAAGCCGATCAACACGGCCGACGATCTCAAGGGCTTCAAGATCCGCGTGCCGGTATCGCCGATGTGGACCTCGATGTTCAAAGCCTTCGACGCGGCGCCGGCGTCGATCAACTTCGCCGAAGTCTATTCGGCGCTGCAGACCAAGGTGGTCGACGGACAGGAGAACCCGCTGGCCATCCTCGATACCGCCAAGCTGTACGAGGTGCAGAAGTACGTCTCCGTCACGAACCACATGTGGGACGGCTTCTGGTTCCTCGCCAATCGCCGCGCGTGGGAGCGCCTGCCCGAGGATCTGCGCGCCATCGTCGCCCGCAACATCAATGCCGCCGGAGTGAAGCAGCGCGTCGACGTTGCCGCGCTCAACGGCAACTTGCAGAAGACGCTGACCGAGAAGGGCATGACCTTCAACCAGCCCAAGACCGACAGCTTCCGCGCCAAGCTGCGCCAGGCGGGGTTCTACGGCGAGTGGAAGAGCAAGTTCGGAGAGGAAGCCTGGGCCGTCCTCGAGCGTTACAGCGGCAAGCTGGGCTGAGGCGAGACCTCGCAACTCAAGGGGCCCTCATGAGCGTCACATACACACCGCCTTCGGTCGGCGAGAACGACATTCTTCCCGCCACGCCGATGTCCACCGACATCCACCGTGCGATGTCCCGACTCATGAGGCCACTCGAGGCGACCGCTGCCTCGCTCATGATCTTGATCATCGGGCTGCTGCTCGCCGCGGTGCTCTCGAGATACGTGTTCTCGCAGTCCATCGTCTGGGCCGACGAGGTGGTTTCGTTCGCATTCATCTGGTTGACGATGATCGGCTCCGCGATCGCCATGCATCGCAACGAGCACTTGCGCCTGACGCTGGTGATCGAACTGCTGCCGCCGCGGGCGCGCGACTTCGTCAATGCGTTCGCCCTGGCGGCCGTCGCGGCGTTCCTGATCGGCCTGATGCATCCGGCCTACGAATACGCCAGGGAGGAGTGGGCCATCACCACGCCCGCTTTGAACATTCCCAACAGCTTTCGCGTCGCATCGATCGGATTCGGCCTCGCGGCGATGCTGGTCGTGGTGCTCGCTTACGCCGCGAAGACGGTGAAGCTGGGCAACCTGTTCGCTGCGTTCGCCATCGTGGCTGGCCTCGGCGCCTTGTGCTACTGGCAGATGCCGGCGCTGGCCGATCTCGGCACCGCCAACATCGCGATCTTTCTCGTCGGCCTTGTCGGCGTCTGCCTGGCGGCGGGCGTGCCGATCGCCTTCTGCTTCGGCCTGGGCGCCTTGAGCTTTCTAGCGTTCACGACGCAGATGCCGCTGCTGATCGTCGTCGGGCGCATGGATGAGGGGATGTCCAGCATCATCCTGGTTTCGGTGCCGATCTTCGTGCTGCTCGGCTGCGTGCTCGACGCAACGGGGATGGGCAAGGCCATCGTCGACTTCCTGGCCTCGCTGTTGGGGCACGTCAAGGCAGGCATGTCCTACGTCCTGCTGGGATCGCTGTTCATCGTGTCCGGCATCTCGGGATCGAAGGTGTCGGACATGGCGACCGTCGCGCCGGCACTGTTTCCGGAGATGGAGCGGCGTGGCAACAAGCGCAAGGAGATGGTCGCCCTGCTTGCCACTGGGGCGGCGATGGCCGATACGGTACCGCCCAGCATCGTGCTCATCGTGCTGGGCTCGGTGGCCGGCGTGTCGATCGCAGGCCTATTCCAGGCGGGGTTCGTGGTGGCCATGGTCCTGCTCGCGGCACTTCTGGTGCTCGCCCGATGGAAGGCTCGCCACGAAGTGACTGCCGGGCTGCGCAGGGCGCCGTTCAAGACCATCGGCCGCATCGGGCTGATCGCCGCGCCGGCACTGATCCTGCCCTTCCTGATCCGCAGCATCGTCGGGGGCGGTGTGGCCACTGCCACCGAGGTCTCGACGATCGCCGTGCTCTACGCCATGATCATCGGCCAAGTCCTGTACGGCGGCCTCACCCGAGGCAAGCTGTACGCCATGCTGGTCGAGACCGCGGCCCTCAGCGGCGCCATCCTGCTCATCCTGGGCGCCGCGTCCGCCATGGCCTGGACGATCACACAGAGCGGCGTGGTCCAGCAACTGTCGCAGGTGTTGACGTCGTTGCCAGGCGGCTGGATCACCTTCATGGCGGTCACGGTCGTCGTCTTCCTCGTGCTGGGCTGCCTGCTCGAGGGCCTGCCGGCCGTGCTGCTGCTGGCGCCGATCATGTACCCCATCGCCAAGAAGCTCGGCATCAACGATGTGCACTACTCGATGGTCATCGTGTGTGCAATGAACGTCGGCCTGATGATGCCGCCGGTGGGCGTGGGCTTCTATGTCGCCTGCCGCATCGGCGGGGCCAAGCCCGACGAGGTGATGACCGCGATCTGGCCGTACCTGCTGGCGCTGCTGGTCGGCGTCGCGGTGATCGCGGCAGTGCCCACCATTTCGACCATCGCGCTGTGAGGCATGCGCCAGGCCCTTGAAAGCGAGCGTCGCATTGACGAACGCAGGCGCCCCTCACATCGACCCACACCACAGTGAAATCAAAGACAGCAACATGACCGTTTTCAGCTTGCCCCCCTATGACACGCAAATCGACGACAGCGCCTGGGTCGCGCCCGGCGCCGCAGTGATCGGTTGCGTCACCCTTGGGCGCCGATCGAGCGTGTGGTTCAACGCGGTGATCCGCGGCGACAACGAGCGGATCGAAGTCGGGGAAGACAGCAACGTCCAGGAGGGTGCGGTGCTGCACACGGACGTCGGCTACCCGCTGCGCATCGGGCGGCGGGTCAGCATCGGGCACCAGGCGATGCTGCATGGCTGCCAGGTCGGCGATGGGTCGATGATCGGTATTCAGGCCGTCGTCATGAACGG
>CAJPFZ010000182.1 GCA_905339355.1 Burkholderiaceae bacterium | reverse complement strand
CCGATCCATGTGGTGTACCCGCCGAACCGGCACCTGAGCACGAAGCTGCGCGTCTTCGTCGACTGGGTGGCCGAGCTGTTCGCGCGCAGCAAGGCGATCCAGAGCAAGTGCGGCATGCCGGGCATGCCATGCCAGGAGATGGCGGCGCAGGCGGATGTCGCGGCGCTGACGATGGACCGGGTGCTGGCAAGGGTGGGGGAGCCCGCACCGTTATCTCGGTGAAGACCGCTGCTGTCCTGTGGGGCAGACAAATGTCCGTTCGGGCTGAGGTATCGAAGCCTCCACTGGGCGATGGCACGCGGTTGCTTGAAGAGCAAACCAGCCCGTTCGGACTGAGCTTGTCGAAGTCCGGGTTCAGGTGTTCGCACGAGGGACATCGCCTGCAGAGATCGGCGCGTGGCCTTCGACAAGCTCAGGCCGAACGGGGGTGAGGTCGCCTGCGAGCGGCAGCATGCCATCGTCATGCGAGGGCTTCGATACCTCAGCCCGAACGGAGTCTGTGGACTGCGCCGAATACTTCCGCACAGCAGTGGGCTTTCGATACCTCAGCCCAACGGAGTCCGTGGACTGTGCCGAATACTTCCGCACAGCAGTCGGGATTCGACGGAATGACGCGTGGCGCGCGCTACCAGTCTCGCAACCGAATCCTCAGCTTCGCGACGATCTCCGACGTCATGCGCGACACGCGCGATTCGCTCACGCCCAGCGTCTCGCCGATGTCACGCAGCGTGAGGCCGTGCTTGTAGATCGACTCCATCACGAAGCGCTCGGCTTCTTCGAGTGCATCGAACGCCGCGTTCAGCGCGGCGTGGCGCTGCCGCTGCTGCAGCGCGAGCAGCGGATCGGCGTGTTCGTCGACCACCGAGTGTTCATCGGGCGAGGCCCAGATCGCCGAATCGTCCTCGACGTTCTCCAGGTCTTCGTCGCCGCCACGCACGCCGCCGGCACCGGCGTCGACCATGCAGCGGTGAAAGGCGTCGAGGGTCCAGCCGAGGTCGTTGGCGACCTCCTTGGCGCGTGGCGCGCGGCCGAGCTGGTGCTCCAGGCGCTGCACTGCGGCACGCACCTCGCGCAGTCGCGCCCGCGCATCGCGCGACAGGGTGTCCATGTCGCGCAGCGCATCGAGCATCGAACCTTCGATGCGGCGTGCCGCATAAGTCTCGAAGCTCGAGCCGCGGCCTTCCTCGAAGCGCGACAACGCCTGGTCGAGACCCATCAGCCCGGCCTGCTCGAGTTCGTCCATGCCCACGTTGGGCGGCAGCCGCGAACGGATGCGCCGCGCGATCTGCCGCACCAGCGGCTTGAACGCCACGAGGTCGGCACTGCGCTTGCAATGGTGGGAGGGCTTGTCGGGACTGCTCATGAAGAAGGCATGCGGCGAATGGAGTGTGCGCGGCCCAGCATCCGCGCCGGCTTGATGCGGGTCAAGCTGTAAGGTTTGACACTGCCTTGGTGCATTCGCTCGCGAGTGTTCCGCGGGCACGCCGTCTTCGCCGCGGATGGCGGCGAATCAGCGCTGCAGCAGCGCCTCGAGCGTTTGCAGAGTATCCGCCTCGTGCAGCGGCTTGTCGTGCCGGATGCGCAGCATGCGTGGAAAACGCACGGCAATGCCGCTCTTGTGCCGAGTGCTGCGGTTGATGCCCTCGAACCCCAGCTCGAACACCAGGCTCGGCTTGACGCTGCGCACCGGGCCGAACTTCTCCAGCGTGGTCTGGCGGATCACCCGGTCGACGGCGCGGAACTCCTCGTCGGTGAGGCCCGAGTAGGCCTTGGCGAAGGGCACGAGTTGCAGTCCTTGCGGATCCGCGGGCTGCCGGGCGGCGATCGCCTCGACGGTGGCCTGTGCCTCCTGTGCGTCGCGCGGCATGCGATTCCACACCGCGAAGGTGTAGTCGGTGTACACGCTCGCGCGGCGGCCGTGGCCCGCCTGCGCGTAGATCAGCACGGCATCGACGCTCAAGGGGTCGATCTTCCACTTCCACCAGGTTCCCTCGGCCTTGGTGCGGCCGGTGCCGTAGCGTGCTTCGCGGTGCTTCAGCATGAAACCTTCGACGCCGCGTTCGCGCGACTCCTCGCGCAGCGCGGCGAGCTCGGCCCAGCTGGGCCGCGACTCGACCGGCGACACTCGAATGCCCGACTGCTCGCCGATGCGCAGCAACACGTCGCGGCGCTCGGACTGCGGCCAGTGGCGCACGTCGACGCCCTGCCACTCCAGCACGTCGTAGGCGATGAAGCTCACCGGCGCGTCCGCCAGCACCTTCTTCGTCAGCAGCTTGCGCCCGATGCGCTGCTGCAGCAGGCTGAACGGCGCGGGCCGCTCGTCTTTCCAGACGAGGATCTCGCCGTCGAGCACGGTCGCGTCGGGCAGCTGCTCGGCCAGCGCCGTCACTTCGGGGAAGCGCTCCGTGACGAGTTCTTCGCCGCGCGACCAGATCCACACCTGGCCCGCGCGCTTGACGATCTGCGCGCGGATGCCGTCGTATTTCCACTCGACGATCCAGTGTTCCGGCGGCCCGAGCCTGTCGTGAAAGGCCTGCGGCAGCCCCTCGACCGCGTGTGCGAGAAAGAACGGGTACGGCTGGCCCGAATCGGCAGCGGCCATCGATTCCTTGGAGACCAGCGCTCGGTATGCCGCCGCATCCGGCCGCGCCGTCTTGTCGGTGAAGCCCATCATGCGCTGGGCCACCTGCTTGGCATCGAGCCCCGCATGTTCGGCCAGTGCGCGTTGCACCAGCAGGCGGCTCACGCCGACCCGAAAACCGCCGCCGATCAGCTTGGTCAGCAGGAAGCGGCCCGAAGGATCGAGTTCATCCCAATACGAGGCGATGCGCTCGGCCTGCTGCTCGGGCGCCATCTCGCGCAGCGGCAGCAGGCGCTGCTCGACCCATTCGGCGAGGCCCACGTCGCTCAGCTGCGGCGCGGGCGGCAGCACATGCGCCATCGTTTCGGCCAGGTCGCCAACCGCCTGATAGCACTCCTCGAACAGCCACTCCGGGATGCCCGCGCGCCGGCAGGCGAGCACGCGCAGCACGCCGGTGGGCACCACCTGGCGCGGCTTGCCGCCGGCGAGGAAGTAGACCGCCCAGGCCGCATCGGCGTCGTTCGCCTGCGCGAAGTAGCGCTTCAGCGCACTCACCTTCGCGCTGGTCGCGGTGCTCGAATCGAGTTCATTGAAGAGCTGCGCGAAACGCTTCACTCGGCCGACTCCTCGGCGTCGGATGGGGCGTCATCGGCGGCATGCAGCGCCTCCTGCGCATCATGCCGCTCGTCGTCGAACTCGGTCTGGAAGGCGCTTGCCTGCAAGCCCTGCTCCTGCAGCCAGCGGACCATCACCGCCTCGTAGCCATGCGTGACGATGACACGCTGGGCGCCGGTGGCCGCGATCGCGCGCTGCAGGCCGGGCCAATCAGCGTGATCGGAGAGCACGAAGCCGCGGTCGACCGCTCGGCGGCGTCGCGCGCCGCGCAGTTGCATCCAGCCGCTCGCGAAGGCGTCGCTCGCGTCGCCGAAGCGGCGCGCCCACGCGCTGCCGTGCACCGAGGGCGGTGCGACCACGAGCGCGCGCTTGAGCAGGCTCTTGTCGCTGACTTCGCTCAGGTGCAGCGTGGGCGGCAGCGGCACGCCGGCGTCGCGGTAGGCGCGGTTCAGCGGAAGCACCGCGCCGTGCACGATGATCGGACCGATGCTCGCGTCCACGCCGGCAAGGATGCGTTGCGCCTTGCCGAAGCTGTAGCCCATCAGCAGGCTCGCGCGGCCCGCGTCGGCGTTGCCGCGCCACCAGGCGTCGATGTCGTCGAACACCTCGCGCTGCGGGCACCAGCGGTAGACCGGCAGGCCGAAGGTCGATTCGGTGATGA